>JBJXFK010000218.1:0-23422 GCA_046155505.1 Phycisphaerae bacterium | reverse complement strand
CGCTCGGCGAACAGCGCCCCGATGACGATCGCGACGTTGGCGACGACCGCGTACGCCGACGCAGTGAGCGCGATCGCGGCGAATGTCCGCCGCGTGCGGCGCAGCGAAATCGCCGCAGACGCGATCGCACCGATGACGAGCAAGACGCCCGCCAGAAATCGCGGATCACGCCAGCTGCGCACCACGTCAATCGCGGCGTACGAATAGTCCCACGACAGCGGACTCGGCCAGGCAAATTTGCCAAGCGCGACTGCAAGTACCGCAAGCGGCGTGCCCCAGCGCGCCAAATACGCGCTCTCGCCCGGCGCGAGCACGAGCGCCGGATTGGCCAAGATGTTGTCGAGCGGGTTGATCGCGTCGGTGCTGCGCCCCACGCCGCCGAGCACAAGCAACCGCACGAGCAGCACCCCGCCAATCGCAACGCACGCTGGCAGGTAAACTCGCGCGGTCCAATCCCGCAGCAAGCCGCGCGATCGCCCCGCAGCCTCGTCCTCGCCGCTCCCGCGACGTGCGGTGAATACATGCAGCGCGATCAACATGCCGACGACCGCGATCGCGCTCTCTTTGCACAGCAGCGCCGCCGCGATGAGCAGCATCAGCACCGCGCTCCGCCAAGCCTGTCGCGTTTCCGCTGCGCCGATCGCCAGCACACAAGACAGCAGCGTGAGCGCCGTCGCCAGTAGATCCGCCCGATCTATGATCTGATTCAGCGGCGTCGTGTGCAGCGGATGCACCACAAACAGCGCCGCGGCAGCAAACGCCGGCATCGCCGCCCCCAGCACGCGCCGCGCCAACAGAAACAGCGCCAGCGCCGCGAGCACGTGAATCATCGAGTTCACACTTCGAAAAGCCCACGCGGCGTGCGTGATTTGCCACTGCAACGCGAGCGACAGCGTCGTCAACGGCCGCCAGACGCGATTGCCGCCAGCCTCGCCCGGCCAATATTCCTGCGAAAAAATCGCCGCCACGTCGCACGTCGTGACGCGCGGGTCGCCGACGATCAAGATCGGATCATCGAGATGAAACGGATGCGGCAGCGCTCGACCGTGCGCCACCAGCGCGGCGATCGCGATGCCGATGGCCGCCAGCACGAGCCCCCGAAGCCCCACCGGCGCGCGTGATTCATCGGCACGAGGGCCGCGCGATGCGTCGCGCGTCATGGCCGCGCAGCCGCGCCTTTGCCGGCGATCCACAAATCGACACGCTTTTCCAACAAGTCAAGCGGCACGCACCCACCGCCGAGCACCACCTCGTGAAACTCGCGCACGTCGAATCGCGCCGCGAGCTTTGCCTCGGCCCGCGCCCGCAGCTCGCGAATCTTCAACTCGCCGATCTTGTATCCGGTCGCTTGCCCCGGCCACGCGATGTAGCGATCGACCTCGACGTTGATGTTCAGCTCGCTGAGCGCCGTGTTTTCGAGCATGAACGCGACCGCCTTCTCGCGCGGCCACTCAAGCGCATGCATGCCCGGATCGACGACCAGGCGGCACGATCGCCACATCTCATAGAGCAGCCGACCGAAATCGTCGTACGGATTCGTGTACAGCCCGACCTCCAGGCCGAGCCGCTCGCCGTAGAGCGCCCATCCCTCGCCGAACGCGGTGTACCACAGGTCTTTGCGAAACTCCGGCACGTCGTCGAGTTCCTGCGCGATCGCGATTTGAAAGTGATGCCCCGGCACAGCCTCGTGCAGCGAGAGTGCCATCATCTCATATCGCGGCCGCTGATCGAGCGCGAACGTGTTCGCATAGAAATACCCCGGCTGACCATTGCGCATGTCGCCGCGCTGGTAATACGCGGTCGTCTGATGCGGTGCCATGAACGCCGGGATCGGCTTCACACCATAGGGCTGTCGCGGCAACATGCGAAAGAGCCGCGGCAGTTCGGCGTCGATGCGTTTGCAGACATCGCGATATTCGCCCAGCAGATCTTCGGCGGTTTCGTGATAGAACCGTTTGTCGGTGCGCAGATAATCAATGAACCGCTTGAATAGCGCGTCTTCCGCGAGCGACTTCGCATCGGGATGCAGATCCAGAAAATCGGTTTTGCGAATGACGTGCATCATCTCGCCGCGAATGCGTTTCACTTCGCTCATGCCGATTTCGTGAATCTGCTTTGCCGTCAGGTCGGTGGTGGTCATCGAGCGCAGCTGAAACGCATAAAACGCTTCGCCGTCAGGCCAGGCGCTGGCGGCGATTTTCTCGCGACAGCCCGGCAGATAGTCCTTCTCGATGAACTCGCCCATCTTCTTCATCGCGGCCCGCACGGCGGGGAAAGAGACATCTTCGAAGCGCTTCGTCAGTGCCGCACGTTCTGCGTCCGTCAGTTTGGCGGTCGAATATCCGAGCGGCTCAGCCAACGCGCGGAGGCCGCCGTCGAGCAACGACTTGAACTGCGCGGGGACGCCTTCAACGGTAACACGCGGCGGCGTGCGACCCTCGGCGAGACCGAGTTTCAGGCGTTCGATCAGCTGATCCACCTGCCGCGGCACCTGTTCCAGTCGCTTCACGTAACTGTCGTAGTCGATCAGATCGTTGAACCGCACGCGCTCGTGAAGCTGCGGAATCTCCTGATGCGGGCCTGATCGTCCGTTGATCGGTGCGAGAAACGTGCGGAACCGACGACCCTCCTGCCGCCGCGCCAGTGTCTGCTCGAACAAGTCGAAGTCGAGCTGGTCAGCCGGGGCGAGTGCCGCACGATCGAGCTTGCGCAGGCGTTCGAGATAACCTGCTTCCGTGAGGTCGCGCCGCTCGATCGCCGCGAGGCTTTCGTCGTCGAGCTTGTCGGCGTTGCGATAGTCGCCGCGCTCCATCGCGAATTGCGGATTTTCGCGAAGCCGCCATTCGTGATGCTCGCCGAGCAGGGTGCGCAGCGCGTCGCGCGGCGAGTCGGCGCTCACCGATGCGGTAGTGAGGGCCGCGAGAATCGCTATCCATACGTGCGTTCGACGGTGATACATGCGACGATTCCTCTCATCGTTCGGCGAACTGCCCGAAGTCGAATTTGCACGCGCAGCGTACCGCAAGCGACGCGAGTTTTGTACGGTGAATGCACGAGCTGCGAGGGCGAGCGCGCCAATACATTGAACGGCGTGGGACACAGGCGCTCGCTGGCGCTCGGGGCACTCGCTGGCGCGTCGCGTTCGGATACGCTGGCGATCCCGTCACGCGCGTGCGCGCTGCGTTCGGTTGCTCTCGCGCTTCACACGCTAGTCGCCACGCATCCGTCAACCGCGTTTCCACGCGGGAGGCAACGGCGAATGGTCGCCAAGCAGCGCCAGCACGATCATCGCCGTCCCGTAATTCCGAGATCTCGGAAAGACACGGTCGTTCCATGTCCCGTCCTCGTCGCGCGTGCGCAAAACGACCTCCAGCAATCGCGCCCGCTCACGTTCGCGCCGCTCGGGCGGCAGGAGTTGAATCGCCTGCCCCGCGTAGCGATGCCCGAAATAGAAGTAGTACGGAGCGATGCCGTAGGGACCAAGGTGCGTACCCGTCTTGCGGCGGCGGTTCTCGAGTTCCTGCCAATGTGCATGAAACGCATCCAGTGCGGCGGCGATCCGTCGCTCGCTGCCGTCGCCGAGCAATTGCAGCGTCGATTCACAAATCGCCGACCGCGCGATCGAGCCGGGCAGTTGATCGGTGCGGGCGACGGGCATCGAACTTGGGCCGCTAGCCGCCGGCGCAGACGATAGCCCGCCGCTGGTTGCCGTCGTGGTCGTCGTGGCCGGAGTGCTCGTCGGCTGCGAACTCGCCCGACGACGCGGCAGGCCGACGCGACCCATGTAGGTGAACGCACCATCCGGGTAGCGGCTTTGCGCGAGTACGTCGCGGCCGCGCTCCAGCACGTCGTCCGGCACCGTTTCGCCCTGCGAGCGCGCGAGCAGCAGCGTTTGCAGCACCGACGCCGACACAAACGGCGCGTGCGATTGCCGCGTGGCATAGTTCCATCCGCCGTCCGGCAACTGCTCGATCAACAGCGCTTCGACCAGCTTCGGAATCCATCGATTCACTTCGTCGGCGTGCTTACCCGCGGCGCGTTTTTCGCGCAGCCGACAAAACGCTTGCAGCACGCAGCAGTGGCCCCAGACGCGCACGTCATACGCCTCGGCGGTGCTCGGCGCGAGCAACTTATCGTCGAGCTTTGACAGGATGTACGCGAGGCCGCGATCGGTCGCCTGCGGTAATTCGGTCGCATCGGGCGAGCCATACAGAAGCGCCTCGATCGCGATCGCCGTGCCACCGACGCGATAGCCGAGCGGAATTTCGCCGCCGACGCGGTACACGCCTTCGTACGGCCAGGCTCCGTCCGGTTCCTGCATTTTCAGCAGTTCGGCGGTGGCCGTGCGGATCAAGTCGGCAACGGGCGGCGGGTCACCAAAGGCAACGGACACCGACAGCAGCAAGGCAATCGCGATCGTGATGCGCACGGCGGACTCCAAAATTGCCTGAGATGAACGCCCGAGTCGCGAAGCCTACCCCCCTACCGCACAATTGCGAAGCGCATCGGTAAGATGCGCACGCAGACGCCGTCGCCCGCCGTGCGGCGGCGCGAAGGAGAGCCGACATGATTATCGCACGCCACGTTGTTGCACTGTGCTTGCTGGTTGGCGGTTCGCTCGTCGCGATTGCCGATCCGCCGAAAGTGATCAAAGCCGTTCCGGACAACGGCGACAGCGACGTCGATCCGGGGCTGACCGAGATTCGCATCGAGTTCGATCTGGACATGTCGCAGAGCGGGCACTCGATCTGCGGCGGCGGGCCGAACTTTCCGGACATTACCGGGCGACCGCACTGGGACGGCAAGCGAGTCATCATCGTGCCGGTCAAACTGAAACCTGATTGGACGTACAACCTGAGCGTGAACTGCCCCGCCGCACAGAATACGCGCAGCGCTGCGGGCGAGCCGGCCGAGAACTACCCGATCACATTCACCACGCGCAAGGCTGGCAACGCCGCGCCCGCCGCGCCAAAGTTGACACCTGAACAGAACCGAGCAGCGATCGATGCGCTTCGCACGGCGATCAACGACCGCTACGCCTATCGCGATCACAAGCGAGTGGATTGGAAAAAAGCGTTCGAAGAATTCTCGCCGAAGTTGCTGGCATCCGAATCGCCGGCGGCCTTCGCGCGCGAGGCGGCAAAACTGCTCGCGCTCGCGAAGGATCTGCACAACACGTTGCGCGTGGGTGAGCAGGTGCTCGCGACCGGCAAGCGAGCCGTTTCGGCGAATGCGGACAAACGGGTATTGCCGAAAGTGGTGCCGGAATTCACACAGATCAATGACGTGGTCTGGACCGGCAAATTCGATGACGGCGTCGGCTACATCAATATCACGGCGTGGGGCAGCGACGATCGCGAGAATTTCGACGCGCTGTATGCGGCGCTCGACAAGCTGACCGAGGCGAAGGGAATCATCGTCGATGTGCGCTTCAACAGCGGCGGCGACGAAACGCTTGCCCGCGACTTCGCGTCCTGCTTCGTCACCAAGAAGGCCGTGTACTCAAAGAACAAATACCGCGACCCGTCGACCGCCGACGGCTGGGGGCCGGTCTATGATCGCGACGTCGAGCCGCACAAGACGCGCAAGCCGTTCGCCGGTCGCGTCGCGCTACTGATCGGCGTAGCCAACATGAGTAGTTGCGAGTCGTTCATTCTGATGATGAAAACGTCGCCGCGGGTCAAGCTGTTTGGCGAGAAGACCTACGGCTCGACCGGCAATCCCAAGCCGCACGATCTGGGCAACGGCGTGACGGCGGTGCTGTCGAGTTGGTACGACATGACGGCGGCGGGCACGGTCGTCGAGGATCACGGCATTTCGCCGGATGTCGAGGTGAAGACCAAGCCGACGGATTTTGCGAGCGATGACCCGGTGATCAAGGCGGCCCGCGAGTGGATTGCGAAATAGCGGCATGGAGAACAGCGGCCCCGCGCGGTTTCTTGTGGAGCTGCCGCCCTCGGCTGCTTCTTTGCGGGAACAAGGGAACAAGGAAACAAGGGAACAACGTGAGCACGACCCTCGACCTTGTGGAGCTGCCGCCCTCGGCTGCTTCTCTTCGCACGCATGCCGACGCGAACGGCCGTCGGCATGGCACCCAATTTGTGGAACTGCCGCCCGCGGCTGCTTTTTTCGCGCCCGACTCATAGGTAACCAAATGAACCACCACCGCATGGCCATCACCCTTCTCTCGCTCCTGCTCTCGAGCGCATCGCTCGCGCAGGACAAAAAGCCCGACGACATCGAACGCATGGTCGGCGATGGCATGGTCGAAGCGTTGGAGGCGCGCCTAAAAGGCAGCACCGCGCCCAACGACCTGCGGCTGCTCGCCATTTCCGCCGCCAACAAAGCGGTGCGAGCGCGCGATGACAAGCAGAAAGACCCCGCGTTCGCCGACGCGGAGAAACGCTACGCACGATGGATCGACGCCCTCGAAAAGTCGTCTGAAGACGCGCTCCCGCGTTCGATTCGCGTCGCCGCCGCGCGGGTCGAGCTCGGCGGGATGGTACTTGCCAAGTGGTGCGCCCCGCAGCTCGACGAATTCGAAATCACGCTCGGCCGGCGCGGCGATGCGGCGAAAATCGCCGCGCAACTCGTCAAGGCCCGCACGCAGTACGAAGACGCGCTCAAGCTGCTCGAATCGCCGGCCCGCGAACTCGAACGTGGCGGCCCGCGCATCGAAGAAAAGTTGCTCGCCGCGGGCGTGCTCGACCTGCTCACGCAAACCCGGCTCGACGCGCGATTCAACCTCGGATGGACGTATACCTATCTGGCCTTGCTGGAAACCAAGAGTGTCGAGCAGCGCCGCACGTTCGTGAAATCCGCCGAATCGGCGCTGCGCGAATCGATCACCGCCAGCCAGACCGGCGAGACGGTCGCGCGATGCCAACTCGGCCTCGGCATCGCGCTGCGCCTCGCGGATCGATTCGAGGAATCAGCCCGCGCGCTCGATGCTGCGGCCAAGGATGCGGGCGTGACGCCGCTCGCGGTGCAGGTGGCGGTCGAACGGGCGCGCACCGATATCGCCGCGGGAAAATTCGAGGACGCGCGGCTCGCGCTGCGTCCGCTGCTCGATGTTGATATCAGCAAGCTCGGCCCGAGCGAGCAAGCCGCACGGTATTTCTACAACCTCGCGGCGATCTGGGATGCGAACAGCTATTTGATCGAGTCGCAGCGGCTGCTCGCAACAAAACCGACCAGCGACACGTTGCAGGCCCGCGCGACACGGCAGCGCGACGCGGGCGTCACGCGGCTGATTCAACTTGCCGATCGCGGCGGGCCGTGGCCCGCGCTCGTGCAGCAGATTCTCGCGACGACGATCAAACCTGACGCGGACTTGCGCACGCTGTCGCCGATGGAGCTGCTCATCGCGGCTAGGCAACTGCGTGAGCAAAAGCGGTTCCCGCAAGCGGTGCTGCGACTCGAAGAGGCGTTGAAGCGGCCAAGGCAAAACGCCGATCGCACGGTCGAATTGCTCATCGAACTGGGCGAGTGCCGCGCCGCCGCAGACGACTCGCGCCGCGCCGCCGAGGCGTTTGATCGCGTGCTGACCGAGTTCGCATCGCACCCGCAGGCGCAGCGTGCGTGCGAACTCGCGGCGCAGCTGTGGGCACGCGTTGCGGATGGAACGCGCAAGCCGGAAGACTACGCCCGTCTCGCCGATGCGCTGTTGCGGCTGCTCGAACGATTCCCGAGCAGTGAGCGCCGGGAAGAGGCGCAGTGGTGGCTGCCGCTGGCGCTCGAGTCGGCCGGCAAGTATGAGGACGCGAGCCGGCAATTCGCGGCGATTGCGCCGAACTCGCCGCGCTACGAGCAGGCGCAGTTTCGTCTCGCGATGTGCGGACGGCTGGCGCTCGATTTGCTGAAAACCAGCGACGTTGCCCAGCGAAAAGTACGCATCCTGCAAGTCGCCACCGACTTGAACGCCTACGCGCGCAAGGCGACCGAGCGATTGCGAGAGACCAAGACGCAGACCGATCGCTCGGCCGCCGAGCGCTGGATTGCAATCGCGCGGCTCAGCGCCGCCGAGTTGCTGTGCGGCGAGGATCTGAGCGCTTACACCGACGCACTGCGTTTGCTGGACGAGATCGGCCCGGTCGAGCGGTTCGAGGATCTCGCCGGTCGGCTGCTGGCCACGCGCATCGCGGCTCTGCGCGGCGCGAAACGATTCGACGAGGCGGCGACGGTTGTTGAGCAGTACTTGAAATCGGTGCCGGCCGAGAAGAGCGGGTCGGTTCTCTTGGCGCTCGCGAGCGGAATGCAGGATGAACTCGATCGCTTGGAGCAGGAGGGTCGCGACGATGCGACGCGGCAACTCGCGATCGCGGCCCTGCCGACGTTTGAGCAACTGGACGCGATTGTCGCGGCGGACGAGCAACGAACCGCGGCCCGCGGCGGTGTGCGCTACGCACTGGCACGCGTGCGGTATCTTGCTGGGAAGAATGCGGAAGCATTGGCGGCGATTGAACCGCTGGCGACGAAAGACGCACGGAACGGCGACGTATTGCGGCTGTTCGCGCTGACGCTGACGGCAGAGCTGGGCGATGCGCCGGACGATGCGGCGCTCGCCCGCACACGCGAGGCGTGGTCGAAATTGCTGCGCGATTCGGGCCTGCGACAATCGCAGCCAGAACGATTCTGGGAGGCGCGATATCACTTTCTGGCGCTGTCGCTGCGCGAGGGGAAACGCGACGAAGTGATCAAGGCGATCGAGCAGGAGCGCATCTGGTCGCCGGACTTGTCGAATTCGAGCTGGGGCAAGCGGCTGGAGGAGTTGTATCAGTTGGCGAGTGCGAAGCCGTAGCGGACGAGGCGGGTGTTGTGAACGATGCGTTGCTGACTTCCGCCGCAGCCGAGGGCGGCTGCGCTCCACGCCGAGGGCGGCAGCTCCACAAGCGCGAATCTTGGCACTTTTCGGACGTATCTCGCGAAGATTTCGCCGCGAGAGCGAATACAGAGTCGATAGAATGAAGCGGCGGGCATCGCCGTCAGAGATTGCGGCGAATGTGCCCGCGTTTTCGGAGGTCGCGTCATGTTTCGATCGGCGATTGTGACCGTCGTGCTCGCCGGGGCCGGGCTGTTCGGCTACTACTTCGTCACCGATCGAACCGATCGCCCCGCCGGCGAGAAGGCGCGCAGCGCCGCCGGTCAGGTCGGCGATCTGGCCAAGGACACCGGCGCGGGAATGGTCGTGCAAGCGCGGCTGACCGCCCGCTACGGCGTCGATGCGACGCGGTTCATTCACACGCACTATGACGACGGCGCGGTTGTTGTCTACGGCCTCGCACCGGTCGAAATGAAGGCTGACGAAGTCGCCGAAATCATCAAGGCCGTGCCAGGTGTGAAATCGGTCGACGTGCGAATCGGCGAGCGCCCGCTGGCGATGTCGCCGCAGCCGGGCTGAGCGACGATTTATTTCGCCGCGTCCATTTGTCGGCGCACCTGCTGCAAAATCGCCTGCGGAGCGCTGCTCGCGCCGCCGAGGGCGATCATTACAAATCGAAAATACGGCACATGCCACGAGCCGTCCTCGATCGTGCCGCTGATGGCCACGGTCACGTTGCTGCCCGTGCCCGCGGGCGCGACGGTGACTTCCCAGCGCGCGGTAATCGGCACGACCGAGTCACGCATCTCGCGCACCACGCGCGTCGGCGGCGTGCGCTCGACGATGCGCTCGGTCACGAACGACTGGCCCATATTCACGCGAAACACGGGCAGGCCGTTTTCGTCGGCGAGCCGTTCGACAATTTTCTCATTGCCGGCGGAGATGAGCGAATGATCGGACCCGATCGCGGCGAACACCGCAGCCGGCGACTGCGGAAACTCGACCGTCGCGCTGCCCGCGTAGCGGTTGCCGAGAAACATGCCGATCACGTACGGCACCGTCAGCAGCAGCAGCACGAGCAGAAAGATGCCCGAGAGAATTCGCCGCGGCCACTTCATCGGACCGGCTGCGGCGCCGTGCGGAATTTCGGAAATCGGCTTTTCGGACATCGCGCCCCTCCTGAGAAAATTGACCCTGCGCGACATGGTATGCGACGCCTTTGGTTCGCACCGCGTGACGCCGGAATTGACGCGGCGCGAGCCGACAAGACTTGCGTCCCGCCGGCTCGCGCCGTTTACGTCAGGTTTGTGGGGTCGGTTCCGGCCCCCGGTCTGCTACGCTTACCGCAGCAGCGACAGGATGCTCGAACTCTGCTGATTCGCCAGACCCAGCAGCGAGATCGCCGACTGGAGCAGCACGTTCTGCTTGTTCAGCTCCGCCGTCTCCGTGGCGTAGTCCACGTCGCGGATCGTGCTCAAGGCGTTCGTCAGCGATTCCTTGGTCGCGACCTGCTGGTTGGCAGCCGTCTTGACCTGGAACTTCTGGAACCCGCCGATTCGGCCTTGAACCTTGGCCAACTGGTCCGCGGCTTCGCTGGCGATCTTGGCCGCCTGCGTCGGGTTGCTCAGCAGGCTGTTCGTGCCGCCGCCCTTCAGCGAACTGAGGTAGCCGTTGGTCGACGAGCCGAGCTGCTGGCTGAACACGCCGTCGACGCCGATGGTCGAGCGTGTGTTCGAGGTGGTGCCGAGCTGGAAAGTTGCGCCACCCGAATTGCTCACGCTGAACGACTCTGCACCGCTGACCGTGCCGTTGTTGTAGCCTTCGGTCAGGTTGAACGCGACGCTGACGCCGTTGGCGGTGTAATTGACGTTCAGGCCATCGACGGCGGCGGCCTGACCGTTGACCGTGACCACCGCGTCGGAACCATCATCACTGCCTGCAAGAATGTTGGTCGAATCTCCGGAGAGCACACTGACGCGAACAAAGGCCTCTGAACCGTAGTCACTGCTCGTGAGCGTGATGTTCCCGCCGCTGGCCGACGCGGTGACGCCGGTTTGCGCGGTGGCGGCGTTGATCTTTTCCTGCACCGACGAGAGGTTTTCGCCGGAAGCGATTTCGATGACGACCGTTCCATCCTCGCCTTGCAACGAGATCGAGGTCGCGCTGCTGGCCGACGTCGTCGCCAACGTGTGGCTGGCCTTGGTCGCGGCCGTGCCGACGGCGACGGTGAGCGACGTGGCGGCGTTCGGATCGCGGCTGAAGACCTTCAGATCGCTGACCTTGGTGCCGTCGACGCCCGAGACGTTGATGCCGAGCGAGCCGTCGAGCAGTTTCTTGCCGTTGAATTCGGTCGAGCCGACGATGCGGTCGATGGCCGTCAGAGCTTCATCGATCTGGGCCTGATTGGCCGCAAGTTCGTCAGCCGAAACACCGTCCGAGTTGGCCGACGCGACGGCCAGGCTCTTGATTTCGCCGATCAGCGACGACACTTCATTTAGGGCGCGGTCCGCAACCGAGAGGATCGAATCGGTGCGCTGGTTGTTGGCGATCGCGGCTTCGGTCGCGGTCAGCTCCGTCTGGATCGCGCGAGAGGCGATCAAGCCTGCCGGATTGTCAGAGCCCTTGTTGATGCGCGAGCCGGTCGACAAGCGCGCCAGCGTGTCGGACTGCGCCGCGGATGTGCGGTTCAGGATGTTGAGCAGCGAGGCTGTGTTCGAATTTGTGATTGTCAGACCCATGAACGTTCTCCCGTACTGTTTGGTTCCAGAACTCGACCCCGAACGAAGAGAAACATCCGAAACGTCACACGCGACATGCAAACGCAATTCGCGGTAACAAGCGAAAAGTCACGCAGCGCGGGGATGCCGCCCCAAAGCGATATCAGACGCGCGGCGGCAAATCGCACCGCGCGGCGCTGCCTCGCTTGCAATTTTCGGACACCCGTTGCAGCGGGCGGCGCGGCACACTTTTCACAAAATCCCGCAGCCACTACCTTTCCCGAATGACAACACTGACGGATCAACAGTTGCTCGCTCGGCTCGTCGCGTTCGACTCGGTCAGCCACAAACCCGCGCGACCGATTATCGACTTCTGCGCCGACTATCTCGCCAGCGCCGGCTGTCGCATCTGGCGGCAGGATTATGAGAACGGGGCCAAGGCGAATCTGCTCGCCATCAAAGGTAGTGGCAATGCCGGCACCGGCCTGCTCATGGCAGGCCATGTGGATGTGGTGCCCGTCGGCGAGCCGGATTGGCTGAGCGACCCATTCACGCTGACCGAGCGCGGCGGACGGCTCTATGGTCGCGGCACGACCGATATGAAAGGATTCGACGCGCTCGCGATCAATCTGCTCGCGCGCGCGGATGAGCCGGCGCACAGGCACCCGCTCGCGGTGTTGCTGACATCGGACGAGGAGGTCGGCACAGTCGGCGCGCAGCACTTCGCGCGAGGCTGGAAGGGCGAATTGCCGCTGCCGCAGGACTGCCTCGTCGGCGAGCCGACCGAGATGAAAATCGTCCGCATGCACAAGGGGCATTTGCGCATCCGTCTGCGCGCGACCGGCAAGCCCGCCCACGGCGCGTATCCGCATCTAGGCGTGAACGCGATCGAAATCATGGCCGCCGCGACTTGCGAAATCGCACGGCTCGGCATCGAGTTTCGCGAGCTGCGCACCGACGTAAGCCGCTACATGCCCGAAGCGCCGTCGCCGGTGCTCAACATCGGCCTAATCCGCGGCGGGACTGCGACCAACGTCGTCGCCGAGACGTGCGAACTTGACTTCGGCATGCGGCTCATGCCGGGGCACACGACCGAGACCGGCGTCGGCTGGGTACGCGGGGCGCTCGAACGGTTACCTGCGGAGATGCGTGGGCGCATCGAGCTTACCGTCGTGAACGACAGTCCGCCGATGCTGTGCGATGAGAGCGCGCCGCCCAATCAGGTATTGATGGACGTTGTCGGCCAGCGCGAGTCGATCGGCGTTTCGTATGCGACCGACGCGAGCGCGCTACAGGCGATCGGGCTGCGTTGCGTGGTGTTCGGGCCGGGGAGCATTTCTGTTGCGCACAAGGCGAATGAATCGATCGAGATCGCCGAATGGCAACGCGGGCGAGAGGTGGTTGAACGAGTCATTCAGAAAATGTGCATCGAATAGACGCATGCAGCTTCGAGTGCAGCCGAACCCCGAGCTTGAGCGAGCGGGGTAAGCCGCGGGCGAGTGCAGAGTGGTGAGTAGCAAGTAGCGAGTTGAAGCCGAACGTATCCGAACCCCGAGCGCGAGCGACGGGGTAACGTGCTCGTGCAAGAACGCGTTGATACCGCGAGCAACTCCGCCTTGCACGCTACCCCGTCGCTTGCGCTCCGGGTTCGGTTGGGTCGCGCTCGCTGTGCTCGCGTTCACTCGCTTGCGCGTCGCGTTCGGATCGCTATTCACCAAGCGCCGCGATTCCCACTCTACGCCGCCTTCTCCTGCGCCGTCGGTACCGCGGCCAGCATGTCGTTCAGCACCTCGTCCGTGTTCTTTCCCTCGGCCTCGCCCTCGAAATTCATCAGCAGTCGATGCCGCAGCGCGGGGATCAGCGCCCGCTTCACATCCGCAAAGCTCACGTTGTATCGCCCGTCGAGCATCGCATAAATCTTGCTCGCCAGCGTCACCGACTGTGCCCCGCGCGGGCTGCTGCCCCAGCGGATGTACTTGTTCACCATCGGCGTCGCGAACGCCCCCTGCGGATGGCTCGCGAGAATCAGCCGAATCACATAGTCCTGCACATGCGGGGCGACGACCACCTGCCGCGCGGTCAGTTGATGCGTGATGATCTTTTCGCCGGATAGCACGGGGCGAATCTCCGGCTTGTACCCCGCCGTAGTGCGATCGAGGATCGTCTTCAGTTCCTCGCGATCGCTGTAACCGACCACCAGTTTGCAGAAAAACCGGTCGAGCTGCGCCTCGGGCAGCGGATACGTGCCCTCCTGCTCGATCGGGTTTTGCGTGGCCATGACAAAAAACGGCTCGGTGAGCTTGTGCTGCTTGCCGCTGCTGGTGACGCTGTGCTCCTGCATCGCTTCGAGCAGAGCGCTCTGCGTCTTGGGCGTGGCGCGGTTGATTTCGTCGGCCAGCACGATCTGCGCAAACAGCGGGCCGCGCTGAAACTCAAAATAGCGCCGCCCGGTCTGCGGGTCTTCGTGAATGATGTTGGTCCCGATGATGTCGGCCGGCATTAGGTCGGGCGTGAACTGCACACGCGAGAATTCGAGGCTCAGCGCTTGCGACAGCGTGCGAATCAGCAGCGTCTTGCCCAGCCCTGGCACGCCTTCGAGCAATACATGCCCGCCGGCGAACAGCGACACCAGCGTACCCTCGACCACTTCTTCGTGGCCGACGATCATCTTCGTCACCTCGGCCTTCAGCGTGTCGAAGTCCTTCTTGAACTCGGCTACTCGCTGCTCCACCTGCCCGGCTTCGATGGCCATGCGTCGCTCCCAGCGCGGCTGCGGGGCGAATACGCCGCCCGCCTGCCGCGAGGCGGGATTCTACGTGAGCGTGCCGGTTTGTGGGACAGTTTTTCGAGCCTCACGACCGAGACGCGGCCGCGAACCAGCACCGCTACCGCTCAGCGGCGAGCCGGGTCGCCAAAACTGCGGAACGCACCGCGGCCCGATCCCTACTGCATCGGCACGCACGTGCAGAACAAATTTCGATCGCCATAGACATTGTCAATGCGCGCGACGTGCGGCCAGAACTTGTGCGTACGCACCCACGGCGCCGGAAACGCAGCCTGCTCGCGAGAATAGGGCCGGGTCCACTGCTCGGCCGTGACGACCGCGGCGGTATGCGGAGCGTGCTTGAGCGGGTTGTTGGCCTTGTCCGCTTTGCCCTGCTCGATCGCCGCGATTTCGGCGCGGATCGAGATCAGCGCGTCGCACAACCGATCAAGCTCGGCCCGCGATTCGCTCTCGGTCGGCTCGATCATCAGCGTATTCGCCACCGGCCAGCTTTGCGTCGGCGCGTGGAAGCCATAATCCATCAGCCGCTTGGCGACGTCCTCGGCCGAAATCCCGGCGGTCTTGTTGAACTCGCGCAGGTCGATGATGAACTCATGCGCCACGCGGCCGGTCTTGCCGGTGTAGACGACCGGATAGTGCGATTCGAGCCGCTTGGCCATGTAATTTGCGTTCAGAATCGCAGTCTGCGTTGCCTGCGTCAGCCCATCGCCGCCCATCATGCGAATGTACATCCACGAAATCGTCAGGATGCTCGCACTGCCGTACGGTGCGGCACTGACCGGAGAATTGCCGAATGCCGAAGGTTGAAGGCCGAATGCCGAACCGGAGCCTATTACGCCCGATTTCTTTTCTGCAATCTGCATTCTGCATTCTGCATTCAACACCGGATGCCCCGGCAAAAACTGTGCAAGGTGGTTCGCCACACCAATCGGCCCCATGCCCGGGCCGCCTCCGCCGTGCGGGATGCAGAAGGTCTTGTGCAGATTCAGATGGCACACATCGGCACCAATGTCGCCGGGCCGGCAGAGGCCGACCTGCGCGTTCAGGTTCGCACCGTCCATGTAGACCTGCCCGCCGTGCTGGTGGATGCACGCGCAGATTTCCTTCACCGTCTCTTCGAATACGCCGTGCGTCGAGGGATAAGTGATCATCAGCGCGGCAAGATTATTCGCATGTTCAGCGGCCTTGGCCTTCAGGTCGGTCACATCGATATTGCCCTTTTCGTCGCAGGCGATGGCCACGACTTCCATGCCGGCCATAACGGCGCTGGCCGGGTTGGTGCCGTGAGCGCTGACCGGAATCAGGCAGATGTTGCGATGCCCCTCGTTGCGGGCGATGTGATGCGCTCGAATCACGAGCAGGCCGGCGTATTCGCCCTGCGCACCGCTGTTGGGTTGCAGCGAAATCGCGGCAAAGCCGGTGATCTCGGCTAGCCACTGTTCGAGCTGCGCGAACATCGTCGCATAGCCGCGCGTCTGCTCGCTCGGCGCGAACGGGTGCAGCTTGCCGAATTCCGGCCAGCTCACGGGAAACATCTCGGCCGCCGCGTTGAGCTTCATGGTGCACGAGCCGAGCGGGATCATGCTGGTGGTCAGCGACAAATCGCGCGATTCAAGCCGCTTGATGTAGCGCAGCAGCTCGTGCTCGGCGTGGTAGCTGTTGAACACCGGGTGCGTCATGTACGCACTCGTGCGAGAGAGGCCGCCGACGTAACCCGGCTTAGCCAATTTCGCGAGGTCTTCGATCTTTAGGCCGCTCGACTTGCCGACGAAGATGTCGAGCAGCGTCGCGATCTCGCTCGGCGTCGTGCATTCATCAAGTGAGATGCCCAGCGAGCCGTCGCCGAAGTCGCGCAGATTGATGCGCGCCGAGCGGGCGCGCTCGATCACCTTCGCCGCGCCGTCCGGCGACTTGGTGATGTGCAGCGTATCGAAGAAATGACCCGCGGCGACTTCGCATCCCAGCTGGCGCAAGCCGTCGGCCAGCACAACCGTCGACGCCTGCACGCGGCGTGCGATGCGGCGAACACCTTGCGGCCCGTGATAGACGCCGTACATGCCGGCCATCACGGCAAGCAGCACCTGAGCGGTGCAAATGTTGCTCGTCGCCTTCTCGCGGCGAATGTGTTGCTCGCGCGTCTGAATGGTGAGGCGATACGCCGGTGCGCCGGTGGCGTCTTTCGAAACACCTACGAGGCGACCGGGAAGCTGCCGGGCGTATTCGGTGCGTGTGGCCATGAATGCGGCGTGCGGGCCACCAAAGCCGAGCGGCACGCCGAAACGCTGCGACGAACCGATCGCGACGTCGGCCCCCCACTCGCCCGGCGGCTTGAGCAGTGTGCAAGCAAGCAGATCGGTCGCGACGACGACCAGCGTGCCCGCGGCTTTGGCCCGTGCGGCGAGGTCGGCGTAGTCGTGAATCAGCCCGTGGGTGTTCGGGTATTGCAGCAGCACGCCGACGTAGTTGCGCGAAAAATCGATCGCGCTCGGCTTGCCGATGACCAGCTCGATCCCGAGCGGCGCGGCCCGCGTTTGCATCAGCGCGATCGTCTGCGGATGGCAATCGTCGGCGACGAAGAACGTCATGCGCTCATTTCGCCCGATCGCCCAGCACATGTGCATCGCCTCGGCGGCGGCGGTCGCTTCGTCGAGGAGAGACGCATTCGCGAGCGGCAGGCCGGTGAGGTCGCTCACCATCGTCTGAAAATTCAGGCACGCTTCGAGGCGACCCTGCGAAATCTCTGCCTGATACGGCGTGTATTGCGTGTACCAGCCGGGGTTTTCGAGGATGTTCCGCTGAATCGGCGACGGCGTGATCGTGTCGTAATAGCCCATGCCGATCAGCGAGCGGAAGACCTGATTGTGCGAGGCGATCTCACGCAGCTCGCGCAGCGTCTCGAACTCGCCGCGCGGCGTGTCGAGTCGCAGCGGCGACTTGAGCCGAATGTTGGCCGGCACGGTGTCGTCGATCAGTGCGTCGAGCGACGTGTAGCCGAGCGCAGCCAGCATCGCCGCCCGTTGGTCCGCGCTCGGTCCGATGTGACGCGGGACAAATTCGTCTTTGGTCTGGATCAGTTCGAACGCGCCGCCTATCTCAGCCATGGGGTCTTGCTCGCTTGTGCAGAGTGCCTCTTTTCGGCCTCTGTCGGGCCATCGCCGGGCCGACAAATGCCGAGCCGAGAATTGTAGCGGGCGGCGGAAAATCGGACGAATTGGCGGCGGTGAAAGCGATGCGCTGCTCGTTGCTACCGCCGGCGATTCACGACGCCGTAGCCGGCAGTCGCCTCGTAAATTGCCCAATCAAATCCGCTGCGCGATAAGGCTTGGGCAAGACAGCGGTTGCAAGCGAGCCGGCAGTGCTGCGCGGCAGACTTTGCTGCGAATAGCCGGTCGATAACACCACCAGCAGGCCAGGACGCAGCGCGGTCAGCTCCGGCAAAATGTCCAGCCCACTTTTGCCGGGCATCGAAACATCCAGCAGCACGCCGTCAATTTCAGCGGAGCGGGCCTGAAACGTACGCAGCGCCTCGTCGCCGTCAGCGGCTTGCAGCACCGCGTAGCCCGCCGAGATGAGCGTCTTGCGGGCGAACTCGCGAATCAGCGGCTCGTCGTCGACCACCAAGATCGTCCCGCTGCCGCGCGCCGCCGGGCTGCGGTTGTTGGACGGCGGCGGCGCGACGTGAGCGACGGCCGCTCCCGACGGCAGGAAAACGCGAAACGTCGTACCACGCCCCTCGGCGGTCTCCACGAGCAACACGCCGCCGTGTGAACGCGCGATCCCAAGAACCGCCGAAAGCCCGAGGCCGCGACCGGTGAATTTGGTCGTGAAAAACGGTTCGAACAGACGCGGTAGTGCCGCGGGCGCGATACCGCAGCCGGTGTCCTGCACCTCGACAAACGCATACCGACCGGCGGGCGGCACGTCCTGCGCCGCCGGTGCGCCGCGAAAATCATCCGCCGCGCACTCGCGCTGGCCGCAACGAATGGTGATCGTCCCGTCGCGATCGCCGATCGCTTCCGAAGCGTTCGTGATCAGATTCATCACGATCTGCCGTAGCTGCGTCGCATCGCCCACGACGCAGGGCGTGTCCTCGTGCAAATCCAAGATCAAACGCACGCGTTTCGAAATCGAAAGTCGCAGCAAGTCCGCCATCTCGCGAATCAGCGACACCAAACGCACCGGCCCGAGCGCCACCGCACCCTTGCCGCTGTAGGCCAGCAGTTGTCGACACAGGTCGGCAGCCCGGTCGGCGGCGATCTCGATTTTTTGCAGCGCGGCGTCGAGATTCGTCCCCTCGGGTACGGTCGATCGCGCCAGACTCGCATGACCAAGCACCGAAGTCAGCAGATTGTTGAAATCATGCGCGATGCCACCCGCGAGCAGGCCCAGACTCTCCAACTTTTGCGACTCGACGATGCGGTTCTCGAGCTGACGCCGCTGTTGCTCAAGCTCGCGGCGCGTGGTGATGTCGCGCAGCACCGCCTGAATGCACCGCTGCCCGCCGAACGTGCAGGTGATGCCCGTGCTCTCGACGATGCGAAACGTGCCGTCGGTGCGGCGAATGCGAATCTCGATCAGTGGCGAGTGGACGTCCGTGCGCAAGATTTCGCCGATCCGCCGGCTCGTGACGTCGTGATCGTCCGGATGCAGAAATTCCCAGATCGAGCGCCCGATGTAATCCTCTGCCCGCTCGACGCCATGCAGCACCGCCGCCTCGCGATTGGCGAACACGATCTTGTCTTCGCGATAAACGACAATGGCATCCGGACAGGTGTCGATCAGTCGGCGATAGCGTTCCTCGCTCTCGGCAAGCGCCTGCGTCGCACGCAACCGGCGACGGCGCTGCACGAGCAACTGCACGATCACCGCTGCCTGAATCGTCGCGATGACGAGACACCCGATCACGATCGGCCAGCGGTAGATCGCGATCAGCGACGGCGGCTTGGACCGCACGTCGCTCGCGGGCGGCAGGCTGGATTCGGCGATTCCAAATCGCTCGAGTGCGCGATGATCGAACACATACGCGGTACCCTGATCGCGCGCGATGGGAATCGTCGCGGGATCAACCCCGAGCAACACGCGTACGGCCAGTTCGCCCGCAGCCCGGCCCAGCAATTGTCCGCTGGTCACTTTTCCGCCGACCGCGCCCTCGCCGAAATGCGTATCGAGCAGTACGTACATCGGGACGGGCGCATCGGCGCACAGTCGCCGAAGCTCGGAATCGTGACCCTGCCGCTCAGACGTGTCGATGAAGTGCGCGTGGCCATAGAGGATCACGCTGTCGGCGGGCGCGCCGCGGACCGCGCCGAGAATCTCGGCGTGATTGTCGGTCTGGAGCGGCGTGAGCGTCGCCCGGTCGCTGTATGGTCCGAACGCCGCCTCGATCCGAGCGTACATGAGTGCGGTGTATGCGGTGCTGTCGCCGATAAAGAGCACCTGCCGCGTCGAGCGATGCAGCTCAAATATCAGCCGCAGATTTGCGTCGTAGTCGATCCACTCATGCACGCCCGTGACTTTCCGCGACGGGAACGGCAGCGGCGGCATCTCGATCGGCACGGCGCAGAACACCATCGGCACGCCCGGCAAAAACGTCGTGTCGTTGACCGAAACAAATTCATACGCCGCGCTGTCCGTGGTGACCAGCAGATCGGCCGAGTGATGCTGATATTTGTAGATCAGAAACTCGGCAACGCGACGCGCGTAGTCCTCGTCGCTGCGGCAGATGCGATCGAGATACTCGAATTGCATGACCACTGTGCCCGGATAATCGTGGACCAGGGCCGCGCGAATCGCCGCCTCCTGATGCGATGAATACGCTTGGTCGCGGCTGAACGAGTTGAGCACCACGACCCGTTTGGGCGGATGCACTGAACTCGCCGACGCCGACGCGAGTGCTGTCCACAGCAGCGTGACGGCCAACAGGCCGCGACGTGCCGCGTGCGAGGCTGCGCGAAGATTTGCTCCGCACTGGCTCAAGGGCGTGGCCTCGTCGAAGAGCCGACTGACCGAACCGCGGAAACCAAATGAAACCGATGCGCGACGCCGTGGATCTTAAGCACGCGGCCTGAGCGATGTAAGTACGTCGATAGGATGATTCGTGAAAAAAATGCGCGCAGCGCAAACGCCGACGGGCGGATTCTCACAAGTTCGCGAAATTGCGCTGGCCAGCGCGCTGATTACCGGCAGTCTGCAACACTACCAGCC
The DNA here is from genome assembly GCA_046155505.1 of Phycisphaerae bacterium. GTDB lineage: Bacteria > Planctomycetota > Phycisphaerae > UBA1845 > Fen-1342 > JBJXFK01. Next base: position 2,895 of record JBJXFK010000218.1, on the reverse strand, counting down.
CTGCGCCACGACCCGCGCGAGCAGCGGCTGCTTGACCCGCTCGCCCGCGCGATGCCGGCCGGCTTTGAATTCCGCCCCGCCTGCGAGCGCGATGGGATAGTTGGGGTCAGTGATCTTCGCACCCGCAAACTCAAACGCGCCGCCCTCGACCATCCGCCGCGCGTCGCCCTTGCTGATCTCGCGCGCGTGGGCAATCCAGTAGAGCTTCCACGCCGAGATTTTCCCGTCGGCGACATCTTCGGCGGGCACGATCACATCAATAGCGTCGACCTGCTTTTTCGCGCTGAACGACTCATGCCACCATTGCGACGCGAGCTCCATCTCCTCGGTCGAATGAAACCGCCGCCCGACCGCGCGGGCCAGCAGCCCTTTGGCCTTGAACGGGTTCTCCGCGATCGCCGCCGTGTACTCGTCCGCCGAGACGCTCGTTACGAGGCCGAACCACTCAGCCAGCAACTCGTCCGGAATGCTCATCGTCTTGCCGTAGAATTCGCGCGGCGAGTCGTTGACGGCGATGTAATTGCCCAGGCTCTTGGACATTTTCTTCACGCCGTCGAGGCCGCGCAGAATGGGCATGATCATCACGATCTGCGGCTCCTGGCCCGCGTTCTGCTGCAAATCGCGACCAACAAGATTGTTGTACGTCTGGTCGGTTCCGCCCAACTCGACATCGCTATGCAGATTCACCGAATCCCAACCCTGCACCAGCGGATAGAGCAACTCATGCAAGCTGATCGGCGTTTGCGACTCAAACCGGTTGCGAAAATCCTCGCGCGCCAGCATCTGCCCGACGGTCATCTGGGCCGACAGGCGAATCACGTCAGCGAAGTCCATCTTGCCGAGCCATTCCGAATTGCGGCGAATCTCCAGCTTGCCCGGCGACGTATCCAGCACTTTTCCGGCCTGATCGAGGTACGTTTGCGCGTTTTTCGCGATCTCCTCGGGCGTGAGTTGCGGACGAGTCTTGCTTTTGCCGGTGGGGTCGCCGATGCGGGCGGTGAAGTCGCCGATGACCAGTACGCCGACGTGGCCGAGGTCCTGGAATTCTCGCATTTTGCCGAGCACGACGCTGTGGCCGATGTGGATGTCGGGCGCGGTCGGGTCCATGCCGAGCTTGACCCGCAGCGGCTTGCCAGACACGGCGAACTTCTGAAGTTTGCGACGAAGTTCGTCCCTGGAGTGGACGGCGGCGCAGCGTTCGACGAGCATGTCAAAACCGAGGTCACTCATGGACGGCGATGATAGAAGGCGTGGCAAACGAAAACCAGCACGGAACAAGAACAAGGGTGCACCACGGCGTGACGGCGCGGCCCGGTCCAATAGCGCACCGCGGCCCAATGGAGCACCGCGGCCCTCCGCGGTTGACCGCGCGAACTCCCGAGATGGAGCACCGCGGCCCCCCACGGTTGAGCGGAGCGCGAAAACGCGTGGAGCACCGCGGCCCCCCGCGATCGATCGTTCGGCGCAGGACCGGCCCCGACCACCCAAGAAGCAGCCGAGGGCGGCTGCGCTCCATGAAAAGCAGCCGAGGGCGGCTGCTCCACACCGTAGCGATAGGGCCTCCGTGCCCGACGGCGAAAAAGCAAAACCGCTCCCTTTCAGCCGCGGCTCGGTAAGAGGTGGAGCACCGCGGCCCTCCGCCGTTGACCGTCCGTTTCGTGACGGGCCGAGATCATCAAAGAAGCAGCCGCGTGCGGCTGCTCCACAAGTCCGGCGTCCCGACGCTCCGCAGTATCGCGGTCGCCGCGATCGCGCGACGTACGGCCCGCCGCCGGTCGTCGCGCTGAGCATGGAAGAAGCCGGCAAACGCACGCTCGCCGCCCTCGAACGGCGCACCGCACTGCTCGCCGACCGCGCGACCACCTGCTGCCGCCTGGTCAACGCCGCCGCCGACGGCATCGACGGCTTTGTGCTCGAACGCTTTGGCGACGTGCTCGTCGCACAATTGCATGAGGGCCGCCTCGCCGTCAACGAAGGCCAGGCCCGCGCACTCTGCGAAACCGCGATGCAGCGAACCCAGACGACATGCGTCTATCGCAAGTTTTTCCCGCGCGATCGCTCGCACGCCGCCGCGATGGACGCCCAAAATCAATCGCCGCACCCGTGGATCGGCAACGCCGCACCCGAAGAGTTTGAAGTCGTCGAAGCCGGCGTGAACTACCTCATTCGCCCGTTCGACGGTTACTCGGTCGGCCTGTTTCTCGAAAATCGCGCCAACCGGCGCCTTGTCCGCGAAATCGCCAAGGGTGCCGACATTCTCAACTGCTTCGCCTACACCTGCGGCTTCGCGGTTTGTGCCGCGATGGGCCGTGCGGCGAGCACGGTCAACGTCGACGTTTCGAAAAAGTACCTCGAATGGGGCAAGCGAAATTTCACCGCGAACGGCCTGTCGCTCGACAACCACTGGTTCATCGCGTCGGACGTGCTCGAGTATTACCGCCGGGCCGAGCGACAGGAAAAATCGTTCGACCTGATCATCCTCGACGCACCGACATTCGGCCGCGCGAAAGAGTCTGGCCGCGTATTCTCGCTCAAAGAGCACCTCGGCGAACTGATCTTCGGCGCAATGAAACTGCTCCGCATCGGCGGGCAAATCCTGCTATCGGTGAATCATCGCCCGACCAGCATCGCCCGCATGGAATCGGCCATCGAAGAAGCGTCGAGCGGGAGAAACTTCTACTTCGAAGACGTGCCGCCCCTGCCGGTGGATTTTGAGGGTGACGAAGATTTCGCGAAGACGGTGCTGGTGAGAGCGTAGTGCCTAGTTGCTAGTGCCTAGTGCCTAGTGCTCCGTCATTCCTGAACAGACGGATAGAGCTGTTTCAGCTTAATCCGTGCATCGGTCGTCGTGAATCGCCAATCGATCCGCGACTTTCGCGCGTTACGGCCCTTCTC
>JBJXFK010000214.1:0-4976 GCA_046155505.1 Phycisphaerae bacterium | reverse complement strand
GGCCTCCGGCCGGTGCCCACGAATTCGCACCGGCCGGAGGCCGATGCTCCCCGCGCGACTACCACCGATTACACAAACCCCACCGTTTTGGAACCGAACTTTCCACCCCGCACCGGTTATGAAGAGTATCAAAGCGGCTCGGCGGCTCGTCGCCGGTTTGTCATAGCACAGACTTGGCGGCCGGCCCCGGGCCGATAGGATCATGGCGTCGGCGTTGCGAGAGCCGGCGACCGAGAGTGGTTGAGGACTTTTGAGGAGTGGACATATGCGTTTTCTGAACAACGTCAAGACTGTGTTTCTGCTTGGATCGCTCATGGGATTGTGTATGCTCGTCGGGCATCTGATCAACCCCGGCGGCGGCGGCATGCTTATCGGGCTGGTGCTGGGCGGCATGGGAAGCGTGGTTTCGTTCTTCTTTTCGGACAAGATCGCCATCGCCGCAATGGGCGGCCGGCAGATTCAACGACAGGATCTGCCGTGGCTGTTTGACATGATCGAGCGGCTCGCGCATCGCGCGGGTCTGCCCATGCCCAAGGTATATGTGTGCCCCGGGGCCGCGCCGAATGCGTTCGCGACCGGTCGCGATTACAAGCACTCGGCCGTCGCGATCACGCAGGGAATGCTCCAAAACTTCCCCGAGCACGAGATCGAGGGTGTCATGGCCCACGAACTCGCGCACATCAAGCATCGCGACATGCTGATATCGACCATCGCCGCAGTCATGGCGGGCATGCTGAGCTATGCCGGTTACATGTTGATGTTCATGGGCGGCGGCAACAATCGCGAGAACCAAAGCCCGCTCGCGGCGGTCGGTGCGATTGCTATGGTCATCCTCGCCCCGATCGCCGCGATGATCATCCAGATGGCGATCTCGCGGCAGCGCGAGTACGCGGCGGATTCCTACGGCGGCGAACTCTGCGGCGATCCGAAAAAACTTGCCTCGGCCCTCGCCCGGCTGGCAAACGCCAACGCGCGAATTCCGACCGACACCAACCCGGCGTTTCACTCGCTCTACATCGCCCAGCCGCTCAGCGGCCGCGGCATGATGTCGCTCTTCAGCACGCACCCGCCGATCGAGCAGCGCATCGCGCTGCTGCGCGAACAGGCGCTGCGCACGCGCTAGTCATTTGACGCGAAAAGCAACGTAGCGATCGGGCCTCCGTTCCCGACGCCGAATCGCGCAGCGAGCGCCCGTCCGAGCCAGCGATCCGAACGCGAGCGCAAGCGAGCCGAAACCGAGCCCCGACCGTGAGGACGGGGTTCCTCGATTTCGAACGCCAAGCGCCGGCGAGTGCGGTCACATGCTCGTGCGAATAGAGCAGCCGAGGGCGGCCGCTCCACAAAACCGCGGTGGGCCGCGGTGCTCCAAAATCGACGCGTCTCTACCGCGACGGCTTGCCGCGACGCTTCACCCACGCCCGCTGCCCGTCGGTCGGGGCCGACTTCTGGAATCGCGCGCCCGGACGGCTCGGTCGCTCGCTGTGCGGCCCCTGCGACTGATCGCCGCGCGGTGCGTATGGCTTATCACTGCGCGGCGTATGCGGCTTGTCGCTGCGCGGGGCAAACGGTTTGTCGCTCCGCGGCGCGTGCGGCTTATCGCTGCGCGGTGCAAACGGCTTGTCAGTTCGCGGCGCGTGGGGTTTGTCGCCGCGCGGCGCGTGCGGTCGTGAGTCACCTTCGAACTCCCGCCGCGGCCCGCTGCGATGATCCGCATGTTCGCGATGCGGGCGAGCGTGCTCGACCCGCTCGTGTGTCCGATGCGGCTTTGGCGACGCGGGTCGATCCGCCGATTCACGGCGCGGCTCAAACGAATCGCGACGCGGTTCCGCACGGCGCGGCTCCGGCCGATACACTTCCGTTCGCCGCGGCTCCGCTCGGTGCGAATCGGCTCGAAACGGCGCATGCGGCGCGCGTGCGTGCGGTCGCTCAGGCCGTTCCGTTCGAAGCGCACCGCGTTCCCCAGTCGCGTCATCCGAACGCGGCACGTCTTGCGTCACTTCGGGCAGCTTGGGCATATCGTTCGGCGAAACCGCCGGCACGCGCTTGCCCAGCACGCGTTCAATCGCCCGCAGCAGCCCGTGCTCCTCGATATCGCAGAACGACAGCGCCACGCCGCTCGCCCCGGCCCGCCCCGTGCGCCCGATGCGATGCACGTACGCTTCCGGCTCGATCGGCAGATCAAAATTCACGACATGCGTGATGCCATCGACATCAAGCCCGCGCGCTGCCACGTCGGTTGCCACCAGGACGCGCGCCCGCCCACGGCGAAAGCCGTCGAGCGCTCGATTACGCTGGTTCTGACCCTTGTTCCCGTGAATCGCGTCGGCGTTGATGCCCGCCTGATTGAGTTGGCGGCTCAGCCGATCGGCCCCGTGCTTGGTGCGCGTAAACACGATCATCCGCGTGATCTTCGCATCGCCCAAAATGTGCTTGAGCAGCGCCGGCTTCGACGCCTTGGGCACCATGTACACCGATTGCTCGATCAGGGCCGTCGTTTCTTCCTTGTGCTTCACCGCCACCCGCACCGGGTCATGCAGCAGCGAATCGGCCAAATGAGCGATCTCGCGCGGCATCGTCGCCGAGAATAGCAGCGTCTGCCGCTGCGGCGCATCGACCAGCGTCGCCGCGATGTGCTTGATCGGCGCGATGAAGCCCATGTCGAGCATGCGGTCGGCTTCGTCGAGCACAAAGATCCGCACCGCGCTCAAATTCACGAGGCCCTGCTGCATCAAGTCGATCAGCCGGCCCGGCGTGGCGACCAGCACATCGATACCGCGCTGCAGCGCCTTCACCTGGTGATACTGGCTGACGCCGCCGAAGACGACCGTGTGCCGCACGCGCGCCGCACGCCCATACGTCGCAAACGAATCGCCGATCTGCGTCGCCAACTCGCGCGTCGGCGACAGCACCAGCACGCGCGGCAGGTGCGCTCCGCCCTTGGGCTGTTCAATCGGCATCTCAATCAACCGATGCAAAATCGGCAATGCAAACGCCGCCGTCTTGCCCGTGCCGGTCTGGGCGCAGCCCAGCAAATCGCGGCCTTCCATGATCGGCACGATCGCCTGGGCCTGAATCGGCGTCGGCGTGTGATAACCCTCGGCGTGAACGGTCTTGAGAATCTCGGGCCGCAGCTTCATCTCGTCGAATGTCGCGAAAAGCGGCAGATTCGATTCGGGCATCGCGGGCTGCGCCGGGCGCGGCGCGACTTCGTGACGATACTCGCGCGGCTCGCCGTTACCGGGGCGGTGATTGGAGCGCGGCGGACGACGCGTGTTGTGCTTGGACTGGAACAAAATGAGACAACTCCTTGGTCGCGGCGCGGCAAAAAGCCAGCGTAGCGACGCATGGTTCTTTCGGGCTAAGCTCGCGCCAAAACAGTTGGGGCAAGGACAGCCGTACTGGGTTTGGAGCGCTCGCAGGCGGTAATTTTCCGCCTGTCAGAAGCGCTGCCAGTTGATTCCCAGGGCTTTCAATCCCGATTCTGCGCGGCAGAGCAGGGAGGGTCAGACTGAGGACACTGGCGGTTACTGGTGGGGAGCATAGCGGAAAGAGGTCGCGATGGCCAGACTCTCGTTTGGGTCGATGCGATTTTGGGTGCCATGCCGACGGCCGTTCGCGTCGGCATGTCTTGCGCCACGAGCAACTGGGTTGAATGGGCAGGCCTGTCACGCAACAAAGGCGCGCAACGGACCAACGTCGCATGCGAACGGAATTTGTGGGTAGCGGCAAGCCCGCTGCGCGGTCGCATGTGCGCGGTTGTCGCCCTGCGCTCGCGCCACCTACCCCCAAACTTCATCTGCCGACGTGCGCAAAAATCGCGTGCAGGTCGCCGGGGCGACTGATTCCGTGAGAAAACGCCATCTCTCGCCCCAATACTCGTGAGAGGAGCCCACACATGACGCGACAGAGTTTCGACACACACGGACGCACCCTGCGTGGACCCATCGGTGCGGTTTGCCCGGTGCTCGCAATGCTGTTTTTGGCATCGCCGGCGATGGCGCAGTCGTGGACGGTCGTCAACCTGCACCCACCCGGCGCGACTGGTTCCTTCGCCTTCGGAGTACACGGCGGAACTCAGGTTGGGTACGCCGACATTAACGGACAGCGGCACGCGAGCCTCTGGAGCGGGACTGCGGCGTCGTGGGTCGATCTGCACCCCCCGGGCGCGACCGAGTCCTCCGCGTCGGGCGTTTCCGGTGGTCAGCAGGTGGGGTTTGCCATCCGGAACGGATTGCAACACGCGAGCCTCTGGAGCGGAACGGCTGCCACATGGGTCGATCTGCACCCCGCCGGCTCGATCCAGTCGGTTGCCCCGGGTGTCGTGGACGGACAGCAGATCGGAACGGCCTATCTCAGCGCATTCAACGGGACACCCCACGCCGGTTTCTGGAGCGGAACGCCCGGCTCGTGGATCGACCTGCATCCCGCCACGGCGAACTACTCAGGCGGCGTCGAATCGGACGGCACGCAGCAAGTAGGCTTGGCGCAAATCGGTGGCGACCTGCATGCCGCATTGTGGAGCGGCTCGGCGGGCTCATGGGTCGACCTGCACCCGGCAGAGGCCAATGACTCGATGGCCCTCTCCGTCCACGCCGGGCAACAGGTCGGATTCGGCACCTACCCTACCTTCCAACATGCGCTGTTATGGACAGGAACGGCCGCATCGCGAGTGGACTTGCATCCTGCCGGGGCGACTCGGTCGAGCGCCGAAGGTGTCCACGCCGGCGAGCAAGTGGGTTGGGTGGGCTTGCCGAGCGGTGCCCTTCACGCGGCGATGTGGAACGGAACTGCCGAATCGTTCGTGGACCTTCACGCGTTCCTACCGGCAACCTATACCGTCTCGCAGGCTTATGCGATTTGGCACGAAGGCGGCTTTACATACGTCGCAGGTTTCGGCCGCGACGGTGTATCAGGCCGCGCTGAAGCATTTCTATGGGTGCGATCGCCTTCGTGTCCGGGCGACCTGAACGGCGACG
>JBJXFK010000284.1:0-24013 GCA_046155505.1 Phycisphaerae bacterium | reverse complement strand
CGTTTCAGGAGTTTCCATTCGTCCGCTCTGGTTGTGCCTTCCATGGCGTTCATGCATCGAAGGCTACCGCACCGACCGCAAACTGGCCATCCTTAAGTTAACGCTTATGGGGCACCGCCCACCATTTCGCGCGGCGCTCAAGATAACCTCGGAGGGCCGCGGTGCTCCAAAAAGAACCGCGGAGGGCCGCGGCGCTCCACGAGAAGCAGCCGAGGGCGGCAGCTCTCCATGTCGGCTTGCGCGGCTCGGTGCGATTTTCGGTAGCATTCCCGCAATGGCCGCGACGCAGGGCGACATCCCGCAGCGCATTCTCGTCACCATTCCCAACTGGGTCGGTGACGTGGTGCTCGCCACGCCGACACTGGCGGCGATTCGCGGCCACTTTCGCACGAGCCGCATTACTTATCTGATGCGCGATTACGTGCGTGACATCACCGACGGCTGCGACTGGCATGATGATGAAATCTACTGGCCGAAGTCGCGTGGCGTGCGCGTACTCGGGGCAACATTCGCGCTCGCTCGCGAACTGCGAGCGCGGCGATTCGACCTGGCGATCCTGCTGACCAATTCGATGCGATCGGCGCTCACCGTGTGGCTGGGCGGGGCGAAGCGGCGAGTCGGCTATGCCCGCGACGGGCGCTCGTGGCTGCTGACCGATCGGCTGCGCCCGCTTCGCCGCGATGGCGACTATGTCCCGGCGTCGGTGCTGCCGTACTACGCGAAGCTCGCCGAGCACGTCGGCGCACGCGTCGATTCGTTGCACATTCGCTTAGACGTTTCAGACGAACAGGAACAAGCGGGCCAGGAGCTCAAGCGACACTACGGCCTCGACGCGATCGACTACGCCGTCATCAATCCCGGTGCGGCGTTCGGCGCGGCCAAATGCTGGCCCGTCGAGCATTTTGCGAGCCTGTGCGATCGGCTTGTCGATCAGACGCAATTGACGCCCGTGATCATCGGTGCGCCGGGCGAGGCCGCACTGATGCGCGACATCGCGGGTCGCGCGAAGCGCTCGCTGATCTGCTGCGACAAGCCGCACACAACGCTAGGCTCGCTGAAGGTCGCGATCCGCGATGCGAAACTGCTCGTTTGCAACGACACGGGGCCGCGGCATTATGGCAATGTCTTCGACGTGCCGACGGTTACGATTTTTGGTCCGACGCATCAGGAGTGGACCGACACCGAGTACACAGGCGAAATCAAGCTGCAAAAGAAAGTGCCGTGCGGGCCGTGCCAACTTCGCATTTGCCCGCTCGATCATCGCTGCATGACCGAGATGACGGTCGGCGATGTCATGTCGGCGGTGCGTGAGCTGTTGGCGCGCGGCAAGCGACTGCCGATCGGCGCGCCGCAGGCGGAGGTCACGAGATGATCCGCCGCGATCAATATTGGATGGACCCGGCATATGTCGAGCAGTTGCGCATGGCGGGGCTGGGGTCGATGGATGCGGCACTCACGCGACATGATGGTCGCGTCTGTGCGTGGAGCCGCACGACGGACACGGTGTACTTGCCGTCGCCGCAGCGCGAGCGCCCCGGTGTTTTCCTGAAGCGATATCTGTACCCGACGTGGCGTAATCGGCTGCGCGGGACGTTTCGCGGCACATTTTTCGGTCGGCATCGAGCCGCTGCGGAAGCGGCGCTGCTCGACGAAATGCGCACGCTGGGCATACCGGCGGTGCGGCCGATCGCGTGCGGCGCGCGGCGGATCGCACATTTCGTCGCGTCGTGCGTGCTGATTACCGAGGAGGTGCCCGGTGCGTGCAATCTCACGACGTTTGCGACCGAAGTGGCGGCGGGGCGGCGAAAACTAGCACGCGACGAACGCCGCACGCTGATTCGCTGCTTTGCCGATTCGATCGCCACGCTCCACGACAGCGGTTTCTCGCATGGGCAGCTCTATTGGCGAAACATTCTGATTCAGGAAACGGCCATCGGCGAATACGCGTTCTATTTTCTCGACGCGCGGCCGCGCGGCTCGCGGCGACTGGCCGGGTCGGCGGTGACGTGCATCGAGGAGCTGGGGCACTTGCTCGCGTCGGCGATGCCGTTCACCACATCGCACGAGCAGATTCGATTCCTCGCGCACTATGCGACGCAGCGCGAACTGCGACTCGAGTCGGATGACCGTCGGCGCGTACAGGAGCTCGCGGCGCGCAAGCAGGCCCATGAATTGCAGCGGATCAAGATGAACGAGCGATTCGAGGCGTGGAATGCGGCGCTAGTCGCCGAGGGTCGCCGATGAGTCGCACGCGAATCGTCCAGCCCGATTGGTCGGCCCGCGTCGGCGACGGCGAGGCGCGGATGGAAGCGCTACTCGAACGCTCGCCCGAGGAGAACGGCAGCGGCGAGTGGTGTCGGCTCAGCAAGCCGGGCCTGGGCAAGCGCGAACGCTGGGCGTGGAAGCCGGGCGGCGGCGATCTCGTTTTCGTGAAGCGCTATCTTGCTGACGGGTTCAAGGCGCAATGCGATCGCATCTTTCGGCAGTGTGCGTCGCACAGCCGCGCGTATTGGGAATATACGCAGAGTATGCAGCTAGCCGAGGCCGGCGTGCCGGTCGTGCGGGCGCTCGGATTTGCCGAGGAAATGAGCGGCCCGATCGAGCGGCGCAGTGCGGTGCTCTTTGAGCGGGCACCGGGCGATGCGTTCGATCGCGTTTGGTTGCGACTCGTGCGCGAGGATTCGCCGCTGACGCGCGGCGTCGCACGGCATGAGTTTGCACGACGCATCGGGCGACTCGCGGCGGCGTTTCACGGAACAGGGCTGTGTCATCGCGACCTCTATTTGTGCCACATCTTCGTTGAACTGGATGAGTCGATTCAGCGCCCGCCGCACTTCACCATTATCGATCTCGCGCGGCTGCATCGCCCGCGCTGGCGGCGAATGCGCTGGATCGTCAAAGACCTGTCGCAACTCGACACCTCGGCGCGGCAGATCGGGGCGTCACGCTGCGATCGGCTGCGGGCGCTGTATGCGTATTTGGGGCTGAATCGGTTCTCGCCGCGCGTGCGTTGTTACACGCGTGCGGTGACGCGAAAGAGTGACGCGATCCTTCGTCGCATCGCGCGGCGGTCGGCTGACGCCACGTCATGAACATCGCCATCATTCAGGAATCGATCGACCCGAAACGCGGCGGGGCGGAGACCTCGACGCTGGAGATGGCGGCGCGGCTCGCCGAGTTGGGGCCGCATGTGTGCGTGGTGCATGGAGGGGGCGAGACGCCGGTTGAAATTGCGGCGGCGCGACCCATGCTCGAGTTTGCCGGGCTGCGGAGCGACAGTGCGTCGCGTTTCTGGCGAGCGCGGCGATTTGTAGCGGCGGTCGATGAGTTTCTGAAGCAGCGGCGCTTCGATATCGTACATTCGGTCGTGCCGGTGCGATCGTGCGACGTGTATCAGCCGCGCGGCGGGACGTATGGCGAGATGATTCGCCGCTCGCTCGCGCTATCGCGCTCGCCGTGGGCGCGATCGCTAAGAGCGATGGGGCGGCGGCTCAATTTGCGGCAGCAGTACCTGCTGCGGGTCGAGGCGGCGATGCTCAACTCGCCGAAGCCGCCGATGGTCGCCTGCCTTTCAGAATATGTTCGTCGGCAAGTCCGGTTCGACTTTCCCGATTTTCCGGCCGAGCGGACGCGGATTGTCCTGAACGGCGTAGATGTCGCGCCCCTCAACGATGACGAGCGGTCGAATCGCGCGGCGCGATTTCGCGCGGAGCACCAACTGGCGGCTGACACCCCGGTCATCGCGTTCATCGCACACCATTTCAAACTCAAGGGGCTGCGCGAACTGATCGCCGCATGTGCTTTGCCCGCGGTTCGCGCCTCGGGCGCGATCTGTCTGGTAGCGGGTCGCGGCGATGCGTCGTCGTACGAGCGGCAAGCGCTTGCGCTTGGCATCGCCGGACGCATCCGGTTTCTTGGAAGCGGCTCGTCGATCCGTGATCTGCTGGCCGCTACGGATGTGCTGGCTCATCCGACGTGGTATGACCCGTGCAGCCGCGTGGTGCTTGAGGCGCTCCTGCTCGGCGTGCCGGTTGTGACAACCGTCTGGAACGGGGCATCAGACGTGATCACGCCCGAAGTCGGTCGCGTGATCGATTCGCCGGGCAATGTGCCGGAGTTGGCTGCGGCGATCGTTCAGATGCTTGGCTTTGAGCCGCGCTGGGCTACCCGGGCGGCAGAGGAACGATTGGGTGCTGTGATTTCGATGCGCCGACACGCGAAGGCGCTCATGTCGCTATATGAACTTGTGCAGGAATCGCGGCGGTAGTTCGCAATGCGGAGCTGCAGCCCACGGTGCACTGGGGAGCTGCCGCCCACGGCTGCTTTTCGCGCGACGCACGATACCCCGCTCGCTCGCGCTCGGGGTTCGGATGCGGCGCTCGCTGGCGCTCGCGGTCACTCGCTTGCGCTTCGCGTTCGGATCGCTGGCGCGAGCCGGCGTCGAGCGCGACGGGCCGATCGCTACTTGCTCGGTTCACCGCGGCGGAGGCGGAGGCATGCGTTCCAGCGAAGTAGGGGGCGGACATCCGCATCGCCCGCGATCTTGCCCGCCTTTTCATACGCGCTCATCGCCTCGCGCAGCCACTCGTTCGCTGCGTAGGGCGGGGCACCGCGCGTTGCTTGCGCGGCGGCCCAGCGCTCGAAGACGAAGCCGGTGAGGTAGAAGCGGGCGAAATCGTCGCGAAGTGCGCTAACAAGTTTGAGCAGCGGCGCGGTGGCACTCGTCGGATCGACTGCGAATTGCAGGCTCTTCGCATCAATCAGCAGCCATGTGGCCTCGATCGATCCCGGTCGCGCCGCGAGCACATCGATACACGCCTGTTCGCAGCCGCGCAGGTCGCTCGTCATGAGCAACCGTTCGGCCTCGGCCAATGCGTCGGCGATCAGATTTTCTGGAATGGGTCGCGCGGTCACGAGGTGTACCAATCGTCGCGCGAGATCGCCATGCGCAGCAGCCGCTCGACGAGGCCGCCGCGCGAGTCGAACGTCTGTGCTTCGTGGCCTTCGCAATACATGCCGGCGGCCTTGTAGACTGAAATGGCGCGCTCGTTGTCAGGAAAGACGACGAGGCTGACGCGCGTCGCGCCGAGGCGGGCGAACGCGCGGTGCAGGAGCAGACGCGTGAGCTCGAATCCGAATCCCTCGCCGCGTCGCGTAGGATCGACGATGAGATGGCCGAGCCAGTATTCGTCGCGATTACTGAAGAGCTGGTTGACCTCGCCGTAAGCAACGGGCACATATTCGCCGACGATGACGAGTTGCAGGGCCGTGCAACCGGCGACGCGGCCCCAGCGCAGGATGCCGTCGGTGGTTAGCGGCGGCGGCGTGCGCGGGGCGATGCGAAACGCCTCGTGCTCGCTGCCCACCCATGACAGCACGCGCTCGACGTGGGTCGGGTCGAACGAGTCGAGCCGCACGGGCTGGGTGCGTCGAGGTGTGAGGAGCGGCATCGAGGCCATCGGGTTACCTAACGGAGCAACGTGCGAACCAAGGCGTTCGGGCAGAATGCCCGGACCACCCCTACCCAAGCGGGCGGGCAGAATGCCCGCTCCACCCACGCCGAACGGTATAGTACTTGTCGAATCGGAGTACGCCAGATGCTGATTGATCCGCCGCGCGAGCTGCGCGGCTATCCGGTTCGGGTGCGCGATCTGCTCGTCGGCGAGCGGACGTATCGCGTTCTCGGGCCGGCGAATTATGAGTCTTTGGTCGACGACCCGCGCGTGGCGGAGCGTTTTGAGCGTGAAGAATTCATGCCCTATTGGGCGGAGTTTTGGCCGGCGTGTCTGCTGCTGGCCGACGAGGTCGCAAAATGGCCGCGCGTTTGGCGCGATCTTGCGTCGCCGCCCGTCGTACTGGAAGTGGGCTGCGGCCTGGGGCTGGTCAGCTTGGTGGCGCTGGATCGCGGGTGTCGCGTGATTGCGTCGGACTGGGATGATGACGCGCTGGCGTTCGTGTGCGAAAGTGCGCGGGTGAGCGGGCTGGCGTCGCCGGAGACGCGGTTCATCGATTGGCGGCTGAAGTATCCGGAACTACGGCTGGATCGGCTGCTTGCGGCTGAGGTGTTGTATGAAACGCGGAGTTTGCGACCGGTTGCCGAGTTCATTTGCGAGCATTTGACCGAGACGGGTGAGGCGCTGATTGTTGATGGAAATCGACAGACGGCCGATGCGTTTGATTCGATTGCGCGGCATTGCGGATTGCGGGTCGAGGTAACGCCGGTGGAGCGGCCAGATCCGGAAAGCGGCAAGCCGATTCGGGGACGTATTTTTCGGCTGCGTCGAAGGCTCGATTAGGGGAAACGGCGGGTGCGGGCGGGGGACGCCCGAAGTACATAAGAACGGGCGGGGACGCCCATAGCACACGGACGTCTGGAGCACATGGACGCGCGAGGCGCGGCAGAGGATCGAACTGATGCGGATTTTCGTTACCGGCGGTGCGGGATACGTGGGCAGTCACACCGTGCGCCGGCTTGTGGCGGCCGGACATGAAGTCACGGTGTTCGACAGTCTCATCGCCGGCCATCAGCAGGCGATCGACCCCAACGCGGCGTTCGTTAAGGGCGATCTGGCCGATCGCGAACGGTTGGTCGAGTTGCTCGCGGGCGGGCGGTTTGATGCGGTCATTCACTTCGCCGCGTTTCTGAATGTGGGCGAGTCGGTTGAGCAGCCGCTGATGTACTACCGCAATAACGTGGTCAACACGCTGCACCTGCTCGAAGCGATGCAGCGCGGCGGCGTGAAGCGGATGGTGTTCAGCAGCACATGTGCGGTTTTTGGCGTGCCCGAGCGGCTGCCGATCGTCGAAGACTTGCCCAAAGACCCGATCAATCCCTACGGCGCGACGAAATTGACCGTCGAGCGGATGTTGCAGGATTCGGCAGCAGCATGGGGACTCGGCGCGGTCGCGTTGCGATATTTCAATGCCTCCGGTGCATCGGCGGACGCGCGCATCGGCGAGGACCATTCGCCCGAGTTGCACCTGATCCCGCTGATTCTACAGGTCGCGCTTGGCCAGCGTGAGAGCATCAAGGTCTTCGGCACGGATTATCCGACGCCGGACGGGACATGCATACGCGACTACATCCATGTGGACGACCTGGCGTCGGCGCATCAACTCGCGATTGAGGGGTTGAAACCCGGCACATTCGATGCTTTCAATGTCGGGACGGGCAGCGGTGCGTCGGTGCGTGAGGTGATCGACGCTTGCCGACGCATCACGGGCCATGCGATCCCCGCGGTCGAGCAACCGCGACGACCGGGTGATCCGCCATCGCTGTATGCGAATCCGTCGCTGCTCGTGAGTCGGCTCGGGTGGAAGCCACAGTATGGATCGATCGAGCCGATTGTAAAGACGGCGTGGGAATGGCACAGAACGCATCCAAAAGGGTTTGCGACAGTCTGAATGCGGTGTATACTCTGTTCAAGGTTGTGATGAGCAACCGGTTAAGTACAGGTAGGCCAGACAGGGGTCGGTGAGCGTCGCACGGTTTCATTCTCTGCACTCATTGATTGTAAGTGCCGTCCGATATTTGTTTTATCGCCTGTTATCCGCGACAAAGCCCCGCCCGTATTCCGGCCACCGACCAGACCCGAGCGAAATGGATTCGCTTGCGGCCAGCGCTTTCGTACCCGCGTGTCCGCTTTTGGACCAACGGATTCGAAAGCCCGTAAGAACTGGTGTGTAAGGACAATACGTAGATCGTCGCCGTCCAGGCCTCGCGGCTGCTTGCCGCATGGGCTCCATCGGATGCGTGCGCCCGGGGGGCGCATGAGCGCGATCGCCGACAGGCGGTTGTGCCGCGCGATGTTGCGTATCAAAAGCCGTTTTGGGAGCGTCCTTTATGTGGTCGTCGTTGCTTGGGAAGAAGAAGTCTGCGTCCGCGCCGGCGAAAAAGTCACCTTCGAAGCTGGAGGCACTGCCGCTGACCGTTGAGGAGACGAAAGGCAACCTGTCGTTGCTCGAACGCAAGTTGAATACGGACATGCGCTGTCCGGCGGGCAAGAACCAGGTGTTCATCCGTTCGCTGGTGCTGGCGAGCGGACCGACGACGCCGCGAATCACGCTGAAGTGTCACTTACGGCGCGATATCGGGCAGAAGCCTGAAGTGTTTTTTGAGCACATCCGGGATGTTTGCTGTTCGAATCCGGAAGGTTGCGAGGCGTACAAAAAGTTCAAGGATCGCTTGGTTCCGACGTAGTGGGGACATGAAGCGATGAGCAGTACATAGCCTTGGCGGAGTCGCCACCCGCCTCGGATGGGGAGCCCGGCGCGTACGGCGTGGTTGCTTGCAACCACGCCGTACGTCATTGGTGGATGCGGCAAAGACGTTTTGAATGGTCGAGCCTTCGGCCTGTGAGCGCGGGCGCTGGGAAATCGCTTGGTGGGGGCATAGGATTCCCCGGCCCGCTGGAATACGAAGCGTTGGAGCGTTATGGCACTCCGCATTGGCTGCCCGCATTGCAAAGAGCAACTCGTCGTTCCCGATGAACTGGCGGGCGAGCAGGGTTTTTGCTCGCTTTGCGGCGGCGGGTTTACTGTGCCCCGGCCGGCACTCGTCGAGAAAGCACCGCCGCCGCCGACGCCAGAGATGGGCAAGTCGTGCCCGCACTGTCACACGCAGGTCGCATCCGGGACCGTGCTCTGCCCCAAATGCTTAACGAATGTCGATACCGGCCAACGCATGGCGCTCGGGCAGCGGTTGGCGCTGGTCAAGCCGCTGACGTGGATCGGCGTCGGGATCGGGTCGGTCGTCGCCATTGCATTGTCGTTCGTTGCATTCTCGACCTATCGCTCGCACAACGTCGCGGTCGATGCGGCGGCGGTCGAAGCGGCTTCACAGCCGAGCAGCGTGCCCGCGCCGACAAGCGTGCCGGTGTATGTCAGCAAAATGCTGAACGCTGCGAGTGAGGTTGAGTTGAAGGCGGCAATCGTCGAGGTTCGCAATCGCGGACAAGCGGGGACCGACGAGCTGGGCGAGGCACTCGCCAAGCTGCCGACGCGCAGCTCGGCGCAGCAAACGCGAAATCAATTGGCCGCAGTGGAGTATTTGCTGGCAAGTCGCGATCGGGCGGTTATTCCCTATTTGGAAACGGTGGCAAAACGCCCGGCGCTGGAGCGCGACGTGCTGATTGCGCGTGGCCTCTTGGGCGACGGCCGGGTGAAGGACGCACTTTGCGGCGCGTGGCTCGATGCGGCGCGCTCTCGCATGTTTTTCGAACGACTCGGGCAACTTGTCGGGCCGGACGATGGCGGCGTCTGCGCGGCGGCGGCGCGACGCGCGGCGCAGCAGGCCGAGCGCTTATCCGACTCGCTGCGCGTGTTGAACGAACACGAGGACGCGGGCATCGTCGAACGGCTGCTCGAAAAATACTGGGATAGCTGGACGTGGCTCGGGCAGACTCGCGACGAGCGATTCAGCGCGGCGGTCTGGGAAGTCGCCAAGCCGCGCGACGAGTCGGATGCAGATTTCAAAAATCGCGTGCGGCGGGCGCGGCGGGTGCTCGATCGCAGTTCGCAGGTGGGCACGCCGTCGGTGCGGGCGGCGGCGGGGCTGGTGCTGGCGAATAGTGGGCCGCAGTATCAGACGTTGAAAAAGGACATCATGGCGACGCTGGTGACGATGTTCGGCGAGGCGTCGGCGATGGAGCAGCAGCGAATTGTATGGACATTGAGTCGGCTGGCGGGTCGTGCGTTTGGCGGGCTGGATGATTCGCAGCAGCCGGTTGACGCCGATCGGGCGGCGGTCGACGCGATGCTGAAGTGGGCGACCGAGCAAGGCGTCGGCACGCCGGGCACGCCGCGAACCAAGTTCGAGAATTTTTCCAGGCCGCCGGCGTTCGCGCGTCGGGTGATTACGCCGCAGGTGCAACGCGAGCAGAGCTTGCTCGACGGGCTGGATCGCGGCTGGTCGGCCCTTGGAAAAACGCTCGACGATTGGCGGGCGGCGAAATTGGGCTACACGCCGAGAATCGCGGCGCTATTCGCGCGAGATCGCGGCGAGCGCGGTGCGGTGCGTTACGCCGCGGCGATGATCCTGGCGGTGGAGGCGTCGCGCCGTGATGCGTTGCCGGCGATCGAGGCCCTGCGCCAGGCGCGCGACCTGCCGCCGACGCTGCGAACGATGGCGGGTGTCGCTGAGGCGCTGATCGAGCAGCGGCGGAGCGACTGGCCGATTCTGCTCAGCGCGGCGGAACTGGCGGACGGCAGCGACAAGCCGGGACTCGATGCGTGGGCGCGGCTGATCGCGGCAGGCGGGCGACGGGCGATCGACACACTGCGCGAGTCGACCGGTTCGCTCGACGCGAGCGAGCGCGTTAGACTTGCCGACGCGGCGGAGACGCACTTGCAATCGCGTATTCGCGGCGACGGGAACTAGAGCCTGAATCGTCACGTCGGAATTTTCACCGCATGGTATTGCCGATCGGGACAGATGTTCGATTGCGTTCGCGACCGGTGGGTAACTATGCGCTGATCGCGATCAACGTGCTTGTGTTTCTGCTCACCAACGTGAGCGGCGACGGCATGCTGGATCAGGTGATTTCGCCGCTGAATGCAGCGGTTCCGTCGGTGCATGAGTACGTGACGTATCAGTTTCGCCACGGCGACGTGATGCACCTTCTCGGCAACATGCTGTTTCTCTATATCTTCGGCAACGCGGTTTGCGATCGGATGGGTTCGCTCAATTATGTGATTTTCTATCTGGCGTCGGGCGTTTTTTCGGGGCTGATGTATGCGCTGGACAGCACGAACGCGCTGGTGGGGGCGTCGGGTTCGATCGCGGCGGTGACGACGGCGTTCCTGGCGCTCTATCCGCGGGTGAACATCACCGTACTCGTGTTTATGATCATCATTACCACGCTGCAATTGCCGGCGATGATTCTGATCGTGCTGAAAATCATCCTGTGGGACAACGTGGTTGCGCCGCGATTGCAGCACGGCATGGTGAGCAACGTCGCGTTCTCGGCCCATCTGGCGGGCTATGCGTTCGGCTTTGGCGCGACGATGCTGATGCTCGGTGTGCGCGGGTTGCCGCGGAATCAGTTCGACATGCTGGCGCTGTGGAGTCGCTGGCGGCGGCGGGTGGGGCTGAGCGAGACGATGAGTTTTCCGGAGGTCGGTAGGGCGCGGCCGGTGGCGGTCGAGGAGATCGAGTCGCGGCCGCTCGATGCGGCGGTTTCGCCCGCGATGCGGCTGCGCGAGGACGTCGTCGATCGTCTGTACGACAACGATGTGAACGAGGCAATGCGGCTGTATGAGCAGATGATCGCGATCGATGCGACGCTCGTTCTGCCGCGCGATCATCAGCGGAATATTGCGAATCAGCTCGCGCGGGCGCAGAAAGCGGCGCTGGCGGTGGTCGCGTATGAAGGGTGCTTGCGGCAATACGCGGGTGCGCCGGACGCCGGACAAATTCAATTGCTACTGGGCATGCTTTGTCGGCGGCAGTTGCAGGATTTCGCGCGGGCGGCGGTTCATCTGCGTGCGGCGGCGAGCAATTTGCATCTCGATTCCCATCGCGAATTGGCGCTGGATGAATTGGCACGAGCCGAGGCGAGCATTTCCAGTTGAGCGTCGCACACGCGGCAAACGTTGAGTATTCAGCGGATTACACGTAGGCGGCGAGCGGGCGAGAAATCGGGCACAACTTTCGCCCAACATAGTCTCGCGTGTCAAGCACGCATCGTCAAGTCATCGTCAACATTCGCGCGGATTGCGCGCTTCGATCACACGCAGCGCTTGACGCAATCGCGCCGTGTTCACTAGGATGCTCGACTCGCTTGGGGTTGGTGCGAAGCCGTTAGCGACCGGCGACGAACTGTGGTGCGATCGTCGATTGCGGCGGAGATTCCACCTTCCCAAATGCCCGCGAGGCGAGGCACGAACGTGCAGTCAGGCGACATGGACGAGCGGCAGCAGGCGGCCCGTAGGGTGCAGCTTCGCTTCGCGAGTCTGGGGCTGGAGTTCGGCGCGGGAATCGTCGGGTTTGTGCTGGTGGGGTACTGGATCGACAGCGGCCTGCAAAGCGCGCCGGTCGGTCTCATTACCGGCGCGGTGCTCGGCTGTATCGGCGGGTTGTACGTTTTGATCCGCCGTTCGATCGATATTCAGAAGGAAATGACCGCGTCCGACGAACGGGCGCGGCGTGCGAGCCGAGAGGATGAGTCCGACTGACGAAGGCCCGGGTCCGCTGGCCGTTTTCGGCGGACTGGCATCGTGGTCGATCATCGCGGCGATGGCCTTTGCGGTAGCCGCGTGGCCGATCGCCGAGCGACTCGGCGGCAGCGATCAGGTGCTGGCGGCGATGGTCGGTCTGGCCGTCGCGCTCGCAGGAAGCCTGATCGGGTCGGTGATACCGGCGGCAGCGATTCGCCAGCCGCCGCAGACGCTGGCAATGGCGATGCTGGGCGACATCATGGCGCGGTTCTTCGTCATGCTGATGCCGGCGATTGTGCTGCGAGATGTTGTCGGCGGAAATGCGATGCTGGCCTGGTTGGCACTGGCGCAACTGGTCTTGCTGGTGGTGGACGTAGCCGCACTGGTGCGGGTGGCGAAAAAGCGAACGACGAGGATCGAAGCGAAATGCTGACGATGCTGCTTGGTGCTGATCCGCTGTCTCACGTAGTCCAGCACACGCAATGGGACTTGAATCCCGGCGGCGGGTTGTATTCGTTTCCGATTATCAGCAATCACATCATCATGCAGGTCGTCGCGGCCCTGCTGCTGGTTTGGATCATTCCCAAAGCGCTTCAGATGCGGGCCGGCGGCGATGCGGTCGGCAAGCTCGTGCCGCGCGGTTTCGGCAACGCGGTCGAGGGGATCGCAGTCGGACTCCGCGATGCGGTGTTTCTGCCGAATCTGGGCAAGTACGCCGATATTTTCGCGCCGTACCTGTGGTCGCTGTTCTTCTTCATCCTGACATGCAATCTGCTGGGCATGATTCCGCTGCCGGATTGGACCGGGTTTGTCGGCGGCGGTCACCTGATCGGCGGGACGAGCACCTGCAATATTTTCGTGACCGGCACGCTGGCGGTGGTGACGTTCGTGCTCGTGGTGTACAACGGGCTGAAGTATCACGGCATGAACTACGTGAAGCACTTTTTCATCGGCCCGCCGGGCATCAACGTGTTTATCGCGCTGCTAGAGGTGGTCGGACTGTTCTTCAAACACATGGCGCTTTGCGTGCGTCTGTTCGCGAACATGCTCGCCGGTCACACGATTCTGGCCGTGCTGCTCGGGTTCATCCCGACGGCGATCGCGAGTATGAACGCATTCGGCGCGGCGGGCGTGACGGTGGTGGTGATCGTCAGTTGCATCGCGTTCAATTTTCTCGAGTTACTGGTCGCGTTCTTGCACGCGTTCATTTTCACGATGTTGACAGCCGTGTTCCTGGGACAGGCGGTCAATATCCACCATGATGATCATGAGGGTGACGCGCACGGACATGGACACGCGGCGCACTAGTGAGCGAAGCACCCGCGCGGGGGCGGAGTTGTTGCCGCCGGCGGTCGAAGCGGATTTTGAAAGTGTTCACGGTCTTTAGAGACACGAAAGGGTTTGCGATGAGATTGTCACACGTACTGTTCACGGCGGCGGCTCTGGTCGGGTTCCTGTGCGTTCCGGCGCTGGCCGAACCCGCGGCGGCAGGCGGCGGCGGCGTCAGCATTCCGGGCATCTCGGTGATCGGCGCTGGCCTGGCCCTGCTCGGCGCTGGCATGGGTATCGGTCGCATCGGCGGCAGCACGGTCGAGGCCATCGCGCGTCAGCCGGAAGCGGCCGGCGCGATGTTCACGCCGATGATTCTGACCGCGGCCATGATCGAAGGCGCGGCGCTGTTTGTCGTTATCGTCGCCATGATCAAGTGAGTCTTCGCGTTTTTGTTTTCTTGCGTGCGCGGTCGCAGTGTGACGGCGCACCGGGGCGGCGTCTGAACGGACCGATCGGGAGTTCAATGTGACGGCTCAATGCTGGCTGGCCCGCGCGGCATGCGCGGCAATGATCGCGTCCGTCGCTTCGGCGGCGGAAGGCGGCAGCGCGAACGTCTTCGCCGGCGGGATCGGCAACGTGATCTGGACCGGGCTGTTGTTCGGCCTGGTCGTCATGGTGCTCGGCAAGTCGGCCTGGCCGCAGCTTTTGGCGGTTTTGCAGGAGCGCGAGCACACGATTCGCGTCGCGCTCGAAAACGCCAAAAAGGAACGCATCGAGGCCGAAAAGCTGCTGGCGCAGTACACGGCTCAGATGGACAGGGCGCGCGAACAGGCCACCGCGATCGTCGACGAGAGTCGCCGAAGCGCGGCCGATGAGCGACGGCGGATTCAGGACGAGGCCCGCAAGCAGTCGGATGCGTTGATCGCCGACGCCAAACGCGAGATCGAGGAAGCGGCGGCTTCAGCGAGTGCCGAGCTTGGCGAGCACGCGGCGGCGACGGCGGCGAGCCTGGCGGGGCAGCTCATTCGCAAGGATGTGCGACCGGACGGCTATCGCGATCTGGTGGCGCAGGTTTCGGCGGGGAAACGCTAAGACGGAGGCGAGCTTGTGACCTGGATTTGGCCGACAATCGTCTTCGCCGTGGTCGTCTTGGTGTTGCTCACCAAGGCGTGGCCGCCGATTCGCAAGGCGCTCGAGGTGCGTGCCGACGGGATTCGCCTCGCACTTGAAAATGCGCGACGCGAGCGGGCCGAGGCCGACGCGCTGCTCAGCAAGTATCGCGAACAGATCGATCGTGCCAAGCGCGAAGTGGACGAGATCATCGCCGAAGGCAAGCGCGACGCGGCGGAAGTGCTCAAACGCATGAGCGACGAAGCGCGGCGGGAAGCGACTGAGACGGTGGATCGGGCGCGGCGCGAGATTCGGCTGCTCACCGATACGGCGGTGAAATCGCTGTACGACCGCACGCAGGCGATCTCGCTCGCGGTCGCGACGGAAATCATTCGCCGCGAATTGAAGGGCGACGATCACAAGCAGATCATCAGCGAGTCGATTCGACGAATGGAAGCGGCAAAAAACTAAACGGAGGATATGCAGGACGCGACGGGAGCTTCGCAGATCGACTACGCCGTGATGGCGGCATCGCTTTCTGCATTCTTCATTCTGCATTCTGCATTCTTGAAATATGGCGGAATCACTCGACAAACGGCTGCAAATGGCTGACGTCTATGCTCAGGCTCTTTTCGAGCTGGCGCAGCAGAGCGGCCAGGTGGATCTCGTCCGCAGCGAGCTGGAGGAGATGGTCGAACTGGGTCGCATCGATCCGATGCTGGCCGAGTTTTTCCGATCCGAGGCGCTCGACAGCGATCGTCGGGCCGCGCTGATGGAAAAGTGGTTCCGCGGCAAGCTGAGCGATCTAACGCTGAACGCGCTGCTCGTCGCGAACACGAACGGTCGCAACGGCTTGGGCGATGCGCTGCTGCACTGCTACCGACTGCGACAGGAAGCCGCCGCCGGGCAGATTCAGGTGACGGCGGTCACCGCGGTCGAGCTCGACGAGGCGATGAAGCAGGAAGTCGCGCAGCTTGCGGCGAAGCTGAGCGGGAAAAAGCCACTATTGACCTTCAGCGTCGATGCGTCACTGCTCGGCGGATTGGTATTGCAGATTGGGGACTTGCGGTACGACAATTCGGTGCGGCGGCATCTGCATGTGGCCGCGGGTCGGCTGTCGGATCGCGGTGAACGAGGGCTGGAAGTGGCGGTGGCTTGAGAGTGCCTAGTGCTTAGTACCTAGTGCCTAGGAAATGCGAAACGCGGGGAGCATTGGCCTCCGGCCGGTGCGATTGAGATAGCGAAATAGCGAGGGCCGCGTGCCCTCTGTCACGACGCGAGGATGCGATGAAATTCAAGGCCAGTGAAATCGCGACGATCATCAAGCAGGAAATCACGCAGTACAAAACCCAGCTTGACGTCGCCGAGGTCGGTAAGGTTCTCGAGGTCGGCGACGGCGTCGCCCGCATTTACGGGCTGTCCAAAGCGATGGCCGGCGAAATGCTCGAGTTCACCCAGAGCGGCGCGACGGGCGTGGTCTTCAACCTCGAAGAAAACTCGATCGGCGCGGTTGTGCTCGGCGGCTATCTCGACGTGAAAGAGGGCGAAGAGGTGCGCGCCACCGGTCGCCTGCTGTCGGTGCCGGTCGGCGAGGCGATGGTCGGTCGCGTGGTCGATCCGCTCGGTCGCCCGGTCGACGGCAAGGGCCCAATCCAGACGCCGCACCGCCGCCCGCTGGAAATCATCGCCCCCGGCATCGCCGAGCGTCAGCCCGTGACCGAGCCGCTGCAGACCGGTATCAAGGCCGTCGACGCCATGATCCCGATCGGTCGCGGCCAGCGCGAACTCATCATCGGCGACCGCAAGACCGGCAAGACCGCGATTGCGATCGACACGATCATCAATCAGCGCGGCACCGGCGTGATCTGCGTTTATGTCGCGGTCGGTCAGAAAGAATCGACGATCGCGTCCACCGTCGAAAAGCTGCGCGAAGCGAACGCGATGGACTACACCATCGTCGTTGTCGCGTCGGCCGCCGACCCGGCCCCGCTTCAATACATCGCGCCGTACGCGGGCGCGTCGATGGCTGAATATTTCATGTACACGCAGGGCATGCACACGCTCTGCATCTATGACGACTTGTCCAAGCAGGCTGTTGCCTATCGCCAGTTGTCGCTGCTGCTGCGTCGCCCGCCGGGCCGCGAGGCGTTCCCCGGCGACGTGTTCTACTTACACAGCCGCCTGCTCGAACGTTCGTGCAAGATGGCCGAGAAGCGCGTGATCGTGAAAAAGGGCGCGCCCGCCGGCGACGAGAACGGCGTGAACGGCAAGGTCTACATCGGCGAGCAGGACAAGCACGCCGTCGAGCACGAGCTCGAAAAGCTCGGCAAGGATTCGCACGAAATTCGCAAGGTGAAAGCGTCGGGCGGTTCGCTGACGGCGCTGCCGGTCATCGAAACGCTCGAAGGCGAAGTGTCGGCGTACATTCCGACCAACGTGATTTCGATTACCGACGGTCAGATTTACCTCGAACCCGATCTGTTCTTCGCCGGCGTGCGGCCCGCGATCAACGTCGGTATTTCGGTGAGCCGCGTCGGTGGAAACGCCCAGATCCCGGCAATGAAGAAAATCGCCGGCTCGCTGCGACTCGACTTGGCCTCGTTCCGCGAGCTTGAAGCGTTCGCACAGCTCGGCACCGAACTCGACCCGGCGACGCAGCGTCAGCTCGATCGCGGCAAGCGCATGGTGGAACTGCTCAAGCAGCCGCAGTTTGCACCGATGGATGTGATCGACCAGGTTCTGTCGATCCACGCCGGCTCGCGCGGTTTTCTCGATGACATTCCGGTGGAGAAGGTGGCCGAGTTTGAGGCGCAACTGGTCAAACACTATCGCGACGAGCACCCGGAGACGCGCAACAAACTGGCGACCGAAAAGAAACTGACCGACGACCTCGACGCGAAGATGAAAGAAATCGTCGGGAATTTCAAGAAACGGTTTGCGACCGTACGGAAGTAGCGAGTATCGAGTAGCGAGTAGCGAGTTGGGACTGGCATGGCGAGTCGCTCGAGTGACGACAGTGGTTCGCAGCGGGCGCGAAAGCCGGAGATTCGAGAGCGGTCGTTTTTGTTCGCTCTTCGGATCATTCGGCTCACAAGGGCGCTCGGCAAAGACATCGCGTCTCAGACGATCGCGCGTCAGTTGATTCGAAGTGGGACGAGTGTCGGTGCGAACATTGAGGAAGCCCAAGGGTCGCACTCGCGGGCGGATTTTGCGAGACGAATGAACATCGCCAGGTCCGAGGCGCGCGAGGCGCTGTACTGGTTGAGGTTGTTGGATCGCTCGGAACTCGTGGATTCGGTTCGGTTGCAAGAGTTGCTTCAAGAGTCCGAGGAGATCGTGAAAATTCTGGTCGCGATCGTGAAAACGACGCGAGGCAAGAGGGTGGACGCGTGATGAGAGTCTCAACTCGCTACTCGCTACTCGCTACTCGCTACTGAGGTTGATATGGCCAAGGCCCGAGCAATCACGAAACGGCGTAAGGCCGTTCGCAACATCCGCAAGATCACGCGCACGATGCAGCTTATCGCCAGCGCGCGGTGGCCTAAGGCGTTGAAGCGCGCCCAGGCTTCGCAGCCCTATACGCGCGGCATTACCGAGATGATCGAGACCCTTTCGGGTCAGGCGATCGATCACCCGCTGCTCAAGCCGAACGCCGGCTGTTCGCAGGCGCTGCTGCTGACGCTGACGTCGAATCGCGGTCTGTGCGGCTCGTATAACAGCGCGGTTCTTCGCACCGCGCTCGAGCAGTATCGCGCGTTGCAGGCTGCCGGGCAGCAGGTGATCTACGAAGTCGTCGGCAAGAAGGGCGTGAATTACGCCAAGTTCCTGAAGACGCCGATCGCGTTTCAGATGACCGACATCGAGGACAAGGTCGAATACGCCCGCGTGGCCGAGATGGCCGAGCGCTACATGCAGATGTACGCCGAGGGCAAGATCGCGTCGGTCGACGTGGTGTACATGCGATTCGTCTCGGCCGGCGTGCAGAAGCCAACGATCGTCCGGCTGCTGCCGATCGAGCCGCCCAAGGCTGATTCGAAATCGACCGCGAAGCCGAAAACCGCGGTCCCGTTTGAGTTTTCGCCGGCTCCCGATCAATTGCTCGCCAAGCTGATCCCGGAAACGGTGAAGATTCGGCTGTATCAATATTTCAACGACTCAATCGTCAGCGAACAGGTCGCACGCATGATCGCGATGAAATCCGCAACCGACGCGGCGGCCGACATGATCAAGTTCCTGACCCGCGAATACAACCGAGCAAGACAGAGCCAGATTACGATGGAGCTGGCGGACATCGTCGGAGGGGCGGAGGCGGTGAAATAGTCCTCCGATCGAATGCAGAATGAAGAATGCAGAATGCAGAACGAAAAGGCGGCACGCCAGCCGGCGCACGACGCGACATCGCGCCCCGCACGTTTGCATTTGCGAAGCGAGTAATCACGGTCGTCAAGGCAATGCCGAAAGACGTTGCGGCAGCCGTGATCGCGAGGCAGTTGATTCGAAGCGGAACAAGTGTCGGAGCCAACGTCGACGAGGCGGAGGCTGCGCACTCGAAGGCTGAGTTTATTTAGAAGCTGAACATCGCGCGCAAAGAAGCGCGCGAATCGCTCTACTGGCTGCGGCTGGTGGGCGATTGCGAAATGGTGCCGAAATCGAGATTGAAGGAGTTGATTGCAGAAGCGAATGAAATCGTGAGTGTCTTGACGGCAATCGTGCGAAACGCACGAAAACCGTCCGGATAGGAGGCGGTTTCTGCATTCTGCATTCTTCATTCTGCATTCAAACGCGGAGCGTGTCATGCAAGGAAACATCGGTCGGGTCACTCAAATCATCGGCTCGACGCTGGACGCCGAGTTCGAGGACAAGTGTCTGCCCAAAATCTACAACGCGCTCAGGGTCCAGATCAGCAAGGATCTGGGCGGCGAAAAAATTGAGCATACCCTCTGGTGCGAGGTCGCGCAGCATCTCGGCGGTTCGCGCGTCCGCGCCATCGCCCTGGGCAGCACCGACGGCCTGATCCGCGGTTCGGCCATCACCGACATGGGCGCGCCCATCTCGGTGCCGGTCGGCCCGGCCACGCTGGGGCGCGTGTTCAACCTGATCGGCGACCCGGTCGATGGGCGAGGGCCGGTGAACACTCAGGAACGTCGCCCGATTCACCGCGAAGCGCCGATCTTCGCCGACCTGACCCCCAAGACCGAACAGTTCGAGACCGGCATCAAGGTCATCGACCTGCTCGTGCCCTTCGTCCGCGGGGGGAAGATCGGTCTGTTCGGCGGTGCCGGTCTGGGCAAGACCGTCGTCATTCAGGAACTCATCGCCCGTATCGCCAAGGAGCACGGCGGCTTCTCGGTGTTCGCCGGCGTCGGCGAGCGCACGCGCGAGGGTAACGATCTGTGGCTCGAAATGCAGCACGCCCGCTTCAAGGACACCGATGGCAAGGAAAAGTCGGTTCTCGACAAAACCTCGATGGTGTTCGGCCAGATGAACGAGCCGCCGGGTGCGCGTCTGCGTGCGGCGCTGACGGCCCTGACGATGGCCGAGTATTTCCGCGATCAGTCGGGCAGCGACACGCTGCTGTTCGTCGATAACGTCTTCCGCTTCTCGCAGGCCGGTTCGGAAGTGTCGGCACTGCTCGGTCGCATGCCGTCAG
The DNA here is from genome assembly GCA_046155505.1 of Phycisphaerae bacterium. Taxonomy (GTDB): domain Bacteria; phylum Planctomycetota; class Phycisphaerae; order UBA1845; family Fen-1342; genus JBJXFK01. The sequence continues at coordinate 3,825 of JBJXFK010000284.1, read as the reverse complement.
CGGTAGGCTATCAGCCGACGCTCTCGACCGAGATGGGCGAACTTCAGGAACGCATCACCTCGACCAAGCAGGGTGCGGTAACATCGGTTCAGGCCGTGTACGTGCCCGCCGACGACTTGACCGACCCCGCGCCGGCCACGACGTTTACACACCTTGATGCGTTCATCGTTCTCGAGCGCTCGATCGCCGAGAAGGGCATTTATCCCGCGATCGATCCGCTGGGTTCGTCGAGCCGCATTCTCGACCCCGGCGTCGTCGGCGAAGAGCACTACATGGTCGCGCGCCGCGTGCAGACGATCTTGCAGCGCTACAAGAGCTTGCAGGACATCATCGCAATTCTGGGCGTCGAAGAATTGAGCGAAGAGGACAAGTTGATCGTCAGCCGCGCGCGAAAGATCGAGCGCTTCCTGTCGCAGCCGTTCTTCGTTGCCGAGCAGTTCACGGGCTTCCCCGGCAACTACACGAAGAAGGAAGACACGCTGCGCAGCTTCAAGGAACTGTGCGACGGCAAGTGGGATCACCTGCCCGAGCAGGCGTTCATGTATGTCGGCGCGATCGAAGAAGCCGCGGCGAAGGCTGAGAAGCTCAAGCAGGGTTGATTAGCGACGCCGTCGTAGGCACTGTAGGGTGGGCATCGCCCACCATTTGTCACCGCTCTGCGAACATGCCGAACGCGGAGTGCCGCTTGCGTGCCTCGGGGATCGGAGTTGAAAAAACCCTCCCTTACGGTCGGGGCTCTGTTCGGAAACGCGCTCGCTTCGCTCGCGTTCACTCGCTTGCGCGTCGCGTTCGGATCGGTCGCATGCGCATGCCGACGCCGAAGTACCGCTCGTCGGCATGGCACCAGGCATGGCACCCGCGTGACATGCTCGTCGGCGCGACGCCGCGTGTTATCGCCCCTCGCGACGCGAATTCACGCAAACTTCATTTGCCAGCAGCCACGTTTCGTGCGACACTGCTCGGCTTGGCCTGACGCGGTGGGCACTGCGCTCCGCACGCGAACGGGCTGGCCCGAGGGTTTGCCTGAATGTCCACCCGCAACGAAGCCGTCCGTAACGTCGCCATCATCGCCCACGTCGATCACGGCAAGACCACGCTGGTCGACGCCATGCTGCGCCAGAGCGGCATGTTCCGCGAATCGCAGTTGCGACAGGACTGCATCCTCGATGCCAACCCGCTCGAACGCGAACGCGGCATCACGATTCTGGCCAAAAACATCGCGATCATCTACAAAGACATCAAGATCAACCTGATCGACACGCCGGGCCACGCCGACTTCGGCGGTGAGGTCGAGCGCGTGCTGAAAATGGCCGACGGCTGCTTCCTGCTGGTCGATGCGTTCGAAGGGCCGATGCCGCAGACGACGTTTGTGCTGCGCAAGGCCATGGAGTTTGGCCTGAAGCCGGTCGTGGTCATTAACAAGATCGACCGCGAGGGCTCGCGTCCGCTCGATGTGTACAACGAAGTGCTCGATCTGTTCATCGAGCTGGGTGCCGATGACTCGATGCTCGAATTTCCGGTGGTCTATGCCTCGGCGGTGCAAGGCTATGCGACGCTCGACCCGGACGTGAAGACCGACAACGTCAAGGTGCTGTTCGAAGAGATCATCAACCACGTGCCGCCGCCGCTGGTCGAGCCCGACGGGCCGCTTCAGATGCTGGTGACTGCGCTCGATTACAACGACTACGTCGGGCGGATCGGCATCGGCCGCGTGTTCGCGGGCAAGATTCGGGCGAACATGCCAGTCGCGGTGATTCACCAGGACGGCACGACCACGCGCGAGCGCGTCGCCGACCTGTTCATCTTCGACGGCCTCGGTCGAAAGAAGGCCGACGAGGTCTATGCGGGCGACATCTGCGCGGTGGTAGGTATGTCGCAAGTGGATATCGGCAACACGATCGCCGATATCGACAATCCCAAGCCGCTGCCGCTCTTGCGCGTCGATGAGCCGACGCTGCATATGACGTTCCGCGTGAACGATTCGCCATTCTGCGGCAAGTCGGGCAAGTATCTGACCAGCCGCCACATTCGCGAGCGGCTCGACAAAGAGCTGCAACACAACGTCGCGCTGCGCGTCGAACAGGGTGCATCGCCCGAGGAATTCCACGTCAGCGGTCGAGGATTGCTGCACTTGTCGGTGCTCATCGAGACCATGCGCCGCGAAGGCTATGAGATGGGCGTCGGCAAGCCGAAGGTCATCTATCGCGAGCTCGATGGCAAAAAAACCGAGCCGATCGAACTGTGCGTCGTCGACGTGCCGACCAACTTTGTCGGCCCGGTCATCAACGCCATGGGCAGCCGCAAGGGCCAGACGACCAAGATGGAGACACGCGGCGAACGCACCTACATGGAATTCATGATCCCGTCGCGCGGCCTGATCGGCATGCGGAACCGCCTGATGAACGCGACCAACGGCACGATCATCATGCACCACAGTTTTTACGAATACGAGTATTTCCGCGGCGCGATTCCGGGCCGCACGAACGGCGTGATGATCGCCAGCGATCCGGGCATGGCGACGGCCTATGCGATCGAGGGCCTGCGCGATCGCGGCGAGTTTTTTATCGCGCCGCAGGAAGACGTGTACGACGGCCAAATCGTCGGCGAGCATTGCACCGAAAACGACATCGTGGTGAATATCGTGAAGGCCAAGAAGCTGACCAACATGCGTGCGGCGGGTGCCGACAAGACGGTCGTGCTCAAGCCGCCGCGCGAGATGACGCTGGAACTGGCGCTCGAGTTCATCGACGACGATGAGCTGGTGGAAGTGACGCCGGAAGGCATTCGGCTGCGCAAGCGAATGTTGAAAGAGAACGATCGCAAGCGCGTGCGTCGCGCGGAAGAGGCGATGGAAGCGACGGCGTAATGGAGCACCGCGGCCCCCCGCGGTTTTTTTGGAGCACCGCGGCCCTTCGCGGTTTTGTGGAGCAGCCGCCCTCGGCTGCGGTTCGCCAGCGACTCAGGGCATGGCTATTCCATCTTGATCGCGACGGCTGCGGTGACAAAGTACGCGGCCAGCGGCAACGCGATGAATAGCCACAGCGGATTGTCGCCGCTCGGGACGACACCGGTGGCGATCGTGAGCGTGGCAAGCATGGCCACCGGCGTACAGGCAACCGGAATCAGCAGCACGAATCCGGTAAATGTCGCGATCGCGGCCGATAGCTTGGTCACAATCAACGCCAAGACGAACGCGCAAAGGAGCAGCAAACGCGAGTGGATCGGCGGCGCGGTCAGCACCAGCGCAATCGCGATCGCCACTCCGATCGCCGAACAGACGAGCGACGCCACGGCCAACCTGCGCGCTTCTTCCGATTGATACGTCGCCATGAAGCTCCCTTCGTCCTATCGAGCGGTCGCATCTCGCCCGCGGCGGGCTATTCGTAATCTAGACGATGCAAGTCTGTATGATAGTGCTGTGGTGCAATCACTGCTGTGCATGAGTGTGCGTGTCGGGAGGCAGGCGTGTTCGAACGGCGGCGAATTCTGGGCGGATGGCTGCTTGCGGCGCATGTGTGCCTTGCAATCCTCGCCGTTTATCTGATCTCGTCAACATTTGTATTCGTCGCGATCGTGGTTGCCGCCGCCCAGCTCGCGCTTCTGCTCGCGACGCGCGGCTCGCTTCGGCCCACACTTCGGCCCATCCCGCCACGCGTCGGCGAAAGCCGCAGCGGCGAGCCGGCGGTCGAGGCGTTTTTCCGTGTGCGGGGCGATGTCGCCGATCGCTACGGCAGCGGCTCATGCGTCCCGCCAGAGATTGCCGATCCGTCGAGCGCGGTCGCCCTTGCAACGCGCGATCCGCAGGTCGTGCAGGCGCGCATCGCC
>JBJXFK010000208.1:0-32401 GCA_046155505.1 Phycisphaerae bacterium | reverse complement strand
CCCACCCTCCATAACCCGCCGGTCACCCAATTTCGAAAACTCGACCTCTATAGGGAACACAACATCGAAATTCGATGTCTCTCCAAAAGTCGCGCGCGACAAGGCGAGACACGATTTCGAGGACGGTATGGTTCCCTCTAGTTGAAAGGCCGTATCGAGATGATGCGACCCCGCGGGACAACACACAACACACGTCGATCTAGCGGACACTCGCTTCGAAGGATACAACGCGGTCGATCGCCACGGGGAAAGCGCCGGTGGAGCGATTGGACCTGTTCACAAACACGGCGCGAATGGCGCGGGAAATGCCGCGGCGTCAATGTGCCGGATCTTCGTCGATCCGTGCGCGCTGCCTTCGCTTGAACTTTCAGCAGTCCGTTCCGAACCGCGCGAGCATACCGGACAGATCGGCTAAGTCGACATCGCCGTCGCGGTCTAGATCGCCGTTTGAATAGGCGACGCCGTCGACGAGACCGAAATTGCTCAATAGCTCGGCGAGATCAGCGAGATCCACGTCGTCGTCGCCATCAAGATCGCCCGAGCAAATCGGGAGCGTATCTTCGTTGTCAATGAACAACTCAGGGACGTCTGAGCCCGAACCATCAATTCCGAAAACCAGATCGAGCGTATTGGTTGGCGACACTCCGGCGACGCGTATTTCGTCGCCGATGACCAGCGGGCCGCCGGCCAGTTGAATCGGGATCGGCGCCGGCCATCGCGCCAGGACCGCGGGCCGATTGTGCGGCGGCAGATTTCGCCGCACGCCGACGAGCCGCGGCCAAGAATCCGGCGGCACGGTTGCCACTTGAGCTCCCACGCTGACGGTAGAGGTGTTGACCAACGTGCCGGCAAGGAAAACTTCAACGACCCGCGGGGGCAGTCCGAGTCCCGGAAACGTGGCGTCGATCGCAAGTACGGTCGAGGATTTTGTGAACCCCCAGTTTGAAAATCTGACGTTCGGAACGCCGGCGACGGTACCCCGGGCGGAGAAGCGCTCGCTGGCCCCAGCCGGCAAGCCTCGGGGCTGAGGCTGAATGTGCAGGTCAATGGACTCGCTGGGTGTAAGGCTGATCGAAACGCCGTCGCTCCCGGACGAACCGATGTTGTCGACGACAAGCCGCCCGTTCGGGTCAATGAGCAGCGTTGCCTGCCCGGTGGACGAGTGGAGATTCCCGCGGAAAATCACATCGCTAGCCGCGGCGAGTTGAACGCACGCGCTAAAGCCGATGATGCCCGTGCAAAGACCTGCGAAACGGTACATGGCCATCCTCCCACTGCCCCGTCGCCGTATGGAGCTCCATTTGGCCAGCCCGACAGTGAGCCGTAGAATACATTGATTAGAGTAACGGAATCGGTGCCGATCGCTTTCTCGAAATTTGGCGAAATCCTGCAAGAAAGGCCTTGCGCGCCCCCGGGGACACGGCACAGGCCCCGATAATAGAGAAAACGCATTCTTGCATTATTAAGTGGTTGTCAAACAACCCTGTTTTCCAGCGCTCCCAGAGAGTAACATCGTGGGCAGTGGTCGCGACCCCGAGCTGGAAATCGCCATGTCCTCATTGCCAAACGACGCCGAGTTGATCGTGCGCGCGGTCGCCGGCGATGCTGCGGCGTTGCAGGAGTTGTTTCTAGTTCATTACGACCAGCTGGCGCAGCGGCTGGCCGGCGCGACGCCTTCGGAATTGCAGGGCACGATCGCCGTGGAGGACGTGCTGCAAGAGGCGTTTTCAGATGCGTTTCAGAACATCTCTTCGTTTCAAGCTCGTGGTGAGGGGGCCTTTTATGGTTGGCTGGCGGCCATTGCGGAACATCGGCTGATCGATCTGATTCGCGCCGCAAGGGCTTTGAAGCGCGGCGGCGGGCGCGCGGCGGTGGAGAGCCCAGGCGACGGAATCAGCACGGTCGGTGATCTCCTAGGGCTCCTTGCGATCCACGACCACACGCCCAGCCAATCGGTTGCCGGGCACGAAGCGGTTTCCGCGATTCAATCCGCGCTGCGCGGCCTGCCGACGGACTACCGCGAGGTTCTGCAACTGCGCTATTTCGACGGGTTGACGGTGGCCCAGACGGCGGATCGTATGATGCGGTCCGAGATCGCGATCCACATGCTCTGTCATCGAGCGGTTGGGCAACTGCGCGCGTCGCTGGGAAACGCGTCGCGGTTCTTGAGCCGTTGAGCGAGAGCGCACCGTGTGAATTCCGCTTTCTTAAGCGTGGGTGGTAATCTAGAAGCCAGTACCTGGTCAACGAGCCCCGCGTGAATCCGAACGACGGCACCATACTGAGCGATCGTCAGTCCGCGGCCCGCGCGATTGTGCGCGAAGCGTTGCGACGGGGCCCCGTCGGCGGGCGGATCGCGGAGGCGGAGATTCTCGCCCAACAAGCGGACCTGCTGCCGGAATTGCGTAGAGAGTTGGCCAAGCTGGCCCTGATCCAGCGCGCCACCGCCAGGACGGTCGAGCTCGGCAGCTCGGCCCAGGCGCATGTGGGGATTCCCTCGATCGAGGGTCTGCTGCCTGATCGTTTCCGTGGGTACCGCGTGGTGCGGGAGATTGCTCGAGGCGGGCAGGGTGCCGTCTACGAAGCGATCCAGGCCGGAACGCAGCGGCGAGTGGCGATCAAAGTGATTCATCGTCCGCGCGGGGAGGGTTCCGAATCGGCCCGGTTTGCGCAGGAAGTTCGGTTCCTCGCGCAACTCCGCCATCCGAACATCATTACGATTCACGAAAGCGGCACCGTCGACGAGGCCGACTTTCTGGTGATGGACTACGTCGAAGGCGACTCGCTTAGCGAATGGTTGGCCAGACGGGTCGAGGCAGTTCGGGCCGGAACCGCGATAGCGGCTGTCACCTTGCGTGGCCTTGTGACACTCCTAGCCACGGTCTGTGAGGCGGTTCACGCCGCCCATCTGCGCGGCATTATCCACCGTGACCTCAAGCCGGCAAACATCCGTGTTGCGGCGACCGATCGACCAGTGGTGCTCGATTTCGGATTGGCCAAGCAAATGGTCAGCGGGGCCGACGCGCAGACCGCATTGACCGAATCGGGGCAGTTCGTCGGCTCGCTGCCTTGGTCAAGCCCCGAACAAGCGGACTTTCGGGTTCACGAGATTGATCTGCGCAGCGATGTTTACTCGCTGGGTGTCATGCTCTATCAAGCGGTCGCCGGGCGGTTCCCGTATGACGTGCGTGCGTCGCTGGCCGAGGTTCTCGATCAGATTCGCAATGCCGATCCGGCCCCGATCCGGCCGAGTGCCGACTGGCCGCTCGCGGCTCTCGTTCATCGCGACCTGGAGTGTATCCTGCGACGCGCGCTCGCCAAGGCCGCGGCGCGACGCTACCAGAGTGCAGGCGACCTCGCGGCCGATTTGAGCCGCTATCTCGCCGGGGATGCGATCGACGCGCGACGCGACAGCGCGCTTTATGTGCTGGGCAAGACGCTTCGTCGCCATCGTGCCGCAGTCGCGGCCGCCGGGACTTTCGTGACCTTGGTGACCGGCGCCGCGATCGTCTTCGGCATTCAAGCCCAACGGATTCGGGACGAGCGCGACAAGGCGGTGACTGCGGGCACCGCGGAGCACACGGCCCGAGTCTCGGCCGAGCGCATCACCGGATTCCTGACGAAGCTCCTCTCGGCAGCCGATCCGTTTGCCGATCCAGCTCATCGTCGCGACGTAAGCCTGCTTTCGGCGGTGAATCTGGCGGCCGAGCGCATCGAGTCGGAATTTTCCGGCGATCCGCTCGTCGCCGCGATGGTGCGAACGGTGATCGGACGTTCCTATCGGGAATTGGGTGAGTTGGCGTCGGCCGAGCTGCAATTGCAGTCAGCGCTGGAGGTTCGCCGGCAGTTGTTGCCGGTGCAGCACCCGGACTTGGCCGCAACGCTGCACGAATTCGCGCTGCTGCGGCAGGTGCAGTCGCGCTACGACGAAGCGCTGGAGATGAGCCGCGAGGCTTTGGCCGTGCGGCAGGCGGGACTGGGCGAGACGAAGGCCGAGACGGCGCAAAGCCGCGCTCTCAACGCCCACCTGCTGCGCGAGCTGGGGCGGCTCGAGGAGGCCGAATCTGAAGCGCGGCAAGCGCTCGCCGGGCGCAGAGCCAATACTGCTGGGGACGACGCGGGGATCGCGGAAAGCCTAAATGCCCTCGCCGGCGTGCTGCGTGAGCGCGGCGCGGCGGAAGATGCGGAGTTCGCGTATCAGGAGGCCTTGGAGCGCCGGCGCGCCGCGCTTGGTCCCGAGCATCCGGACGTAGCTACGTCGCTCAACAATCTGGCGACGTTACACTGCGACCGAAAACGCTGGGCTGACGCCGAACCGCTGTTGCGCGAGGCGCTGGCGATCTACATCCGGCGCATCGGCGAAACGCATCCCTACGTCGCGCGGGCGCGGGCGAATCTCGCAACGGCGCTGGCGGAGCAGCGCAAATCCGTCGAGGCGGAGGCTGAATACCGGGCGGCGCTGGCGATCCGGCGGGCGCTGGACAGCACTGCGTCGGCAGACACCGGCGTGCTGGAGTATCAGTTGGGCAAGCTGCTGGTCAAGACCAACCGCGACGCCGACGCGCGGCAGGTGCTGGAGAGCGCGGTGACCTCACTGCGTGCGACGCGGGGTGCCGAGGACGCGCTGACACGACGAGCGGCAAAAATGCTCATCGATTTGTACGTACGGCAGAATCAACACGAGTTGGCACGTGAACTGAAGGCGAGTTTCGCGGATTCCCGCGAGTAATGGACGAACCGACATTCATTGCTCCGCCCGGCTGAGCCCCGACCGCCAGGGACTGAGTTGCGAAACGAGAGTGCCCCGATCGAGGGAGTGGGTTTGTGGTTGCGAAACCACACTCGTGACGGTCGGGGAACTGCTGAGAAACAGGTGGCCGGAGTGGGGGCATCTTCACGGGCAAACTACACCGAAGTTGCTGAGCAATAGCGCCAAGTCTGTAATACCAATGCACAAATCGCTGTTCAAGTCGAGTTCGCTGTGATAGTTCGGATCGCCTTCGCACGAACCGAATCCCGCCAGCATCTGTGCGAGATCGGGAAGGCCGACTGATCCGTCGCCGTTTACATCGCCGATGCATGGCGTTTGCGAGGCGTCCGCCGGCTGCCGGTACCCGCCCACAAGGGCGAAGTCGGTGCTGGTCATGAGGCCGGCGTCGGGCTGACCGATCGTGGCATGCAGGGTGAACCCCCCGCCCGCAGAGGTCTGGCTCGTGCCGCCATCGACGGTGTACCAGGGAATGGTCGTCTGAGCCGCGGCTCCGCCGACGCCCATCGTCAACATCGCAGCGATTTGCAGTAACGTGTGTCGCATTTGAAGGCTCCTTTGAAGAATGAGTCTAAATCTCGGAAAACTCTGTTTCGTATTGGGGTTCGATGTTACTGACCCAGGCGCACCAACCCCTGCGGCGAACGCAGTCGCACGCGCTGATTGATGGTGCCGGTCCAGCCGCTCGAGCCGGGCTTGAAGTTCAGCGTGGCTTCATCGGGGCTCTGGGCCAGCGCGGCGCCGATGTTGTTCCATGGAAGCTCATAGGCGCCGTCGCCGCCCAAACCGATCGAAACGTCCACCCACTGGCCGTCCACGCCTTGCGTGGGCCAGGCAAACCCGCCGTTGTTGATTTCGGCGTCGATCAGCGACTGAATTGCGAAGTGGTATCCAACGGGGTTGTTCGGATCCGGGCTGTTCACGTCGTTACCATTTTTGTTGAAGATGACGGCGTAATTCACGCCATCGGGCCGCTGCACGGTCATCGACATGGTGCCGCCGGGAAGCGACCCGTTGTGCCAGCGATATTGGCGCGCTCCGTTCACGAGCGTGCCGTAAGTGGTGTCGCCGTTCTGGTTGTCGCTGATGTAGTACATTTCGGCCAGACTTAACAGCGCGGTGGTGCTGACGACCATGCCGCCCTGGCCGATGCGGGCCTCGTGGTCCCAGCCCCCGTCCGGGGCGCGAACGGCGTCGCCATCCGGGTCGAAGACGTTTTGCACCATTGCGTTGTCGTCGTACCAGGATTCGCGCGGGTCGCGATCCGCGGGAAACGTGCGGCCCGCGACCACTTCCGTTACGGGCATCCAGCTCATCGGGCCGAAGACGCTCTGGCGAACATAGTTGATGTGACTCATGCCGCTGATCTGCTCGACGACCAGACCCGCCGCGAGAAATCCGACATTCGAGTAGTTGCGCTGCGCGCCCGGATTGCCGCTCAGCGCGTTGTTGCCCATGATCCAGCGAAGCGTGCTCCAGCGGCCCGGCGGGCTGGCGACGCCCATGTCGGCTGCAATCTGCACTTCTTGGTAGGTCGGATCGGTTCCCTGGTTGCTCGGCAGACCGCTCGTATGCGTGTAGAGGTGCTGCACCTGAATCTGGCCATAGCCCGCGTCAGCCAGCGGCCCAAACGGCGTGATCGGCAGGATGCCGCCGCCCGGCTGGCCCAAATCGAACACGAAGTCCGTGTTGTCGATCGCGTTGGATCCGATCAGTCGTTGGATCGCTGCGGCGGTGATCGGCTTCGTGCAGCTCGCGATGCGCATCAGCGCGTCGTGCCGCAGAAGACCCGTGTGACCGGAGTCCGTCCAGCCGAATCCGCGCTGGTAGACGATCTTCCCGTCCTTCATGATCCCGAGCAGGGCGGCCTCGATGTCGTTGTCGTTCAGGAAGTCGGTCATCAGCGCGTCGAAGTTGGCAAGCTCGGGTACCGGCATGCCCTGGATCGGCTGCGCCGCCGCCGGCGGGGCCGCACCGGCCAGGACGCTGGCGGCGAGTAGACCGCCAAGTGCATTCTTGAATGTCTCAGTCGTACTCACCTCATGGCTCCTCGTGTTGGCCGGTCGCCCGGCCGATCATTCCTCGGGAAAGCAGCTCATCGGCCTCCACCACAAGCGGTAGCGACCGCGGGCGCTTTCTCGAGCCAACCGCGAAAATCGCGGCATGGAACGATCGACTGTTCGGGACCGGCCAATCGGCCCGCCCCACGCCGATTTCGCAATCGCTGTAGTCCCCGCTAGGGTTGGCCGATCCTGACTACAACACCCTCTTGCGGTGCGCGTAACCGCACGCGCTGATTGACCGTCCCCGTCCAACCCGACGAGCCGGATTGGAAGTTCAGGGTCGCCTTGTCAGGACAGTTCACCAGCGCGATTCCAAAGAACTTCCACGGCGACTCGTATGAGCCATTGCCAAGCGGGACCCGGTCCAGATCGACCCACTGCCCGTCCACGCCCCGCGTTGGCCAGGTAAATCCGCCGTCGTCGAGCTCGGCGTCGATCAAGCCCCGAAGCTGGTTCAGCGGGTCGTCCGCGAGCCCCTTGTTCGTGAGCACGGCGAAGTTCACGCCGTCCGGGCGCTGGCGGAGCCAGGTTGCGGTGCCGAAGAGCCGTCCGCCGTGCGAACGCTTCGGGTCGGGCCGCACGCCGTTGGTCGGCGCTCCGTAAGTCGTTGCCAAACCGTCGTTGAAGTCCTCTGCCTGAATGTAGTAATTCTCAGCGAGGTGCAGCAGCGCGGTCGTTCCGCTGACGAAGGCGCCGCTGGCGAAATGCAGCTCGTGGTGGTAGCCGCCGTGGGGCCGTCGCACGTCGTCTCCACCAGGGTCGAAGACGTTCGTGACCATCTGTGTGTTGTCGTAGTAAGGCTCGCGCGGATCGAGCTGCGACTCGAACGAGCGGCCGTAGACGACGTCGTTCATCGGCAGCCAGGGGATGGGCTCAAGGACGTTCTGCGTGACGTATTCGAAGTGGCTCATACCCGCAACCGCCTCGACGACCTGGCCCAGCACCATGAAGCCAAAGTTGGAGTACGCGACCACAGCGCCCGGGTCGTTCGCCAGCGTTCGCCCCAGCGCCCATTGCGCCGTGCGGATCGCGCCCGGCGGGTTGCTGGTGACAAAGCCGGCATCATTGAACTGCTGCGCGATCTGGATTTCGTTGAACATCGGGTCGATCTCACTGCCGTCGTTGGTGGGCAGACCGCTGTTATGCGAGAGGATCTGTTGCACCGTGATGTCCTGCATGCGGCTGTCGGGCACGTTTGGGTACTGGCGGAACTGGCCGCCGTCGAAGGCGGAGTACGCCAGCACGCCGCCGCCGGGTTGGCCGAGATCGAACACGCTGTCGTCCGGCTCGAGCGCGCCCGAGGCGTAGAGTTTCTGGATCGCCACCGCCGTGAACGGTTTGGTGATGCTTGCGATGCGCATGACCGCGTCATGCCGCAACGGAATGGTCTCGGCGTTGTCTTTCCAGCCGAAGCCGCGCTGATAGACGATTACGCCGTCCTTCATGATTCCGAGCACGGCACCCTTGACGTCGTTAGCCTCTAGATAATCGACCATGAGCTGATCGAAGTTTGCGAGTTCGGGAACCGGCATGCCGGTAATCGGCAGCTCGGCAAGCGAATACTCCGCGCCGGCCAAGGCACACGCACATGCACGCGCAGCTTGAAGTCCGCGGGCAGGTTGCTTTTGCTTTTGGTTTTGCTTCGTGGTCATTGGTGATCTCCTTCGCTAATCAAGCGAAAACGCGGTGCTGCGCTTTCGGGGCGCGAGAGAATTTTGGCGATCTACCCGCCGATCGGAGACTTCGCTCCGGGTGACCAAGAATGAAAGACGCCGTCGGCACATAGCCGGCGGCGTCGATGGCGGTCTGCCGTTACTTATTGCGCTCGACCGCTACTGAAGGTTTACAAGCACCAGCACCATGCCTTCCTGACCTTGGGCTAGCTCCGTCATCGCCTTGCCGATGATCGCCCCCGCGGCCTTTTCCCGGTCGACCACCGACATCGCGTAGCCACGGCGATCCGAGGTGGTCATCATGACCCCGGCCTTCACGCCTTGCAGGCTCGTGTCGCACTTGACCCACACGCGTCCGCTCAGGGCGATCGGGAGGTTTCGATCGCTGCCCGGTTCGTCACCGAGCACCACTCCCGCAGACAGCTCGTTCGCACCGCTGATCACACCGGCGACGCGCGAGTTGTACGCCTCGCGCGAAACCTGCATCTGGCCGGGCCGATCAGGGTCGATCGCGACGACCATGCCGGGCTCGGCGGGTTCGCTGAACCGGAACCGCTCGGCGAGGTCGGCCCCGCCCAGGATTTCGAGCACGTTCACCGTCATGGTGCCGTCAATCTGCGCGTTTCCCGTTGCGCGGAGCGCCAGCCCGCCGCCATAGTTCGTGAACGTGCCGCCGACGCCATTGTCCTCCCAAGTCACGCCCCGGACGCCGAATTCGGTACCTTCACCTTCAATCGCGCGGCCGCCAAGCGCGTAAATCGCCGGACCGCTGGCCCCGCCGTCAGCTCGCAAGGCAGGAGCACCGAGGCGGCCGCCGGCGCCGATCGCATGCACGCCGATGGTCGAGCTGTTTCCGGCTTGACCGCGAACGCCTGCGCCGCCGTCGTTGCCCAAACCCCAGATGCCGTAGGTTCCTTCGCCGTGCACGCCGTGTCCGCCGATGTTGCTGGCGGTGGCGTATACGCCGTACTGATCGCCGTCGGCTTCGACGCCGGTGTTGGATTCGCCGCGGACGCCGACGCCGATCGTGGATGCACTCGTTCCCAGAACGCCGAATGTACGCGTGCTGGTTGCGGTGGCAGCGGTCGCTCGGCCACGTACGCCGACCGCACCGGTTTCAAGCGACTGCGTTACGCCGTCCACGCCAGGAGCGGTACCGTTGGTCGCTGGGTGAATACCATAGACGCCGATCCCGGAGCGTCCGGCGCCCGTGCCGTAGACACCGAATCCGAAGTCGGCGGTTGTCTCGCCGAAGACGCCCCGTCCGCTTAGGCCAGTACCGCGTACGCCGTAACCGGAACCGGCTGCGGAACCCCACACACCGCTCACGCCGGAGTTGAGCGAGAAGTTCTCGCCGCGAACGGCAGTGGCCGATCCGATGGCGGCGGGGTTGCTGATCGTTCCGTACACGGCGCGTCCCGAGGGTGATTCGGCGACGATCGTGTCGCCGTTGCCGGTCGTGCGCGCTGTCAGCGCCGTCGCGCCGAAGTCACCGAAGAAGGAGCCGGCCGGCCCGCCCATCGAGGTGACATTCAGAGCTGCATCGGTGTTGGCGGGATTGTTGTTTCGAAAGACGCCGGCCCAGCCCATGTCGTTATTGACGATTTCGAACACGCTGCCGAGATTCGTGTCGGCAATGCCCTGAAACGGAAGGCTCAGGCCGATCGCATAGGGCGCGGGCGTGAGCTCCTGCCGCGGCGCCAAACTCACAAAGGCCCCGACTCCCGCGGGCCGACGAACGGCGATTTCCAGCCAGCGTGCCTGTCCGGCGAAAGCCGCGGCGCCGAAGTCGAGCTCGGCCGTGAAGTGGCCGGCGTCAACCGAGACGTTGTTGATCGGGATCATTGCACCGATCTGAGCGCCCGCGACGGGGGCGTTCCGCAGCCGGAACTGAAAATCGCATGCCTCTGTGACGGGGTTGCCGTCCTGATAAAGCGATCCCTGGTACGAAAACGCGCTACCCACGGGCTGCTGGGCGAGCACGGTCGCGGGAGTCGCAGTCAACGCCATCCCAATCGCACCCCATAGCATTCGTCGAAACATGAGAAGTCTCCTTGGTCCGTTCAGATCCACCATTCTTAACGCGTCCTGTGCACGCGGGTCGCGCACAAGGTAGGAAGCGGAAAGCAGGTTGGGAGCTTTCGCGGCAATTCCGAATCTGTCGTCCCTCCCGAAGTCTCGATCCGCGATGGTCCTGGGCTCGAAGAGTTGTGTGAATTGCGGTTCAGGGTGATGGCGTGGCTTTCGGAATAGGGTAATTGGTCTCTCGGGCGTGGATTTTCGGTATGGATGCACCTCATCCGCGCGACAGCTTGGGTGCCCTTGGCAGCGAAGTTCAACGAGACGTTGCCGTCGAGCCCCTCGGGTGCAGCAATGGTGCAGTCCGCCCAGCCGATCACCGTTGGGCGATCGGCGACGTACCGGCGATGGACCGACGTGACAAGCGCCGGCAGCATCGTTTCGGCTTCTCCGGCCGGCGTTCCGGCCGCAATTCACGCGAAGCCGCCGAGCGAGATGCCGTGCTCTCCGCGCGCGCACGACCCGCGCCAAAGAGGCTCGGAACGTGACGTGGAGTTTACAGATGACACCCTCCGGCGCATCGCGCGGCAATTCCGTTCGCGATGGACCACCGAGTTGCCCGACTCCGCCAGATAGCGACACGCGCGGTGATCGCCGGCTTGCTACTGCTCACCGGCTGCGCCGCGACCGTACGGGCTCCGCGCGAACGGGACGCGTGGTACGAATACGTGGCCGACGGCCAGCGCTACGGCTACGAGCGCACGACAGTTGTGAAACTGCCCGACGGTAATTACGAGTACAAGACCGAAAGCAGAGTGCTCATCAACCTTCTCGGCGCCGGTGAACAGGAGTTCTCATCGCGCGCGAGCTACGTGGTCACGCCGGACTACCGCCCCGTTCGTTTCGAAGGAGAGGGGCACCAGACGGCCGGATCGGTCAGCGCCCGCGGGCGTGTGGTAGACCGAAATCTCGAGGTGGAATTTTCGCGGGCCGGCGTATCGGGGCAGGGAACGATTGATCTGACTCCCGACGCCCAGTTCGCCGTCTGCTTGTCTGATTGGCTGCACGCGCGCCCGATTCTGTGGGTGATGCCGGCGGACGGTGCTGCGACGACCGTCAACGTGACAATGATCAACGAAGAACGCTGGTGCCGGATGCCTGGCACACTCACGATGCGCCGCCGCGACGAAGCGGGTTCGGAGTGGTCATTCGATTTTGGCCTCGACGCCGGCCAGGGCACTCAGTTCTACGACGCAGCAGGTGTCCCGATCGAAACGCGGATGCGGGCCCCGAAAATGCACGTCCGGCGGTGCGACGCCGACGATGCACAGAAAATCACCTGCCGGGGCCTGACGGGGCGCGACCTTCTGATGTTTCCGATTGACGGGGACATCGGCAACCCGGAACGGCTCGCCGCGCTGTCGGTAAGGCTGACCTGGAAGACATCCCGTTCGAGCAGTTCAGCCTCGAGGACGCCCGCCAACGGATCGTCAGCAAGTCGGCCCAGGACGGCCGGTACGAAGCGATCGTCCGGATCGCCGCCCCGGCGCCGATCGCTGCGCCGGCGACCTATCCGATCGAGGGGAGCGAATTCGACGACTTTCTCGGAAAAGACACGTACATCCGTCCACGCGATCCGCGCGTCGTTGCCGCCGCACGCGACGCCGTGACGGGAAAGCGGACCGCACTGGAGGCCGTTGAAGCGCTGAACACGTCTGTGTTCAAGTACATCGATGGCGGCATGATTGCCGAGACGCTTTCCGCCCCCGAAATCTAAGAGCCTTTTGCAGCTACGTGTAGCGGTATCCGGCGTGGCGAATGTAGTTGGCGCACTCCGCCGGTCCGAACAGGTCTACGTTTGCGCCGATCCGACCCCACAGTGCCGGCATCGTGCGCTCCGCCGCCGTCTCCAGTAGCCGGCGCAGCTTCGAGAACACCATTTCGATCGGGTTCAGGTCCTGACTGTACGGCGGCAGATACAAAACGTTTGCACCGACGCGGGCCATCGCCTCCGCTAACGTCCCGCGCATGTAGCCAGTAGCCGGCCTCATCGGCCCGCGCTGCCGGACGACAAGCTGGCCGCGAAGCGGAAGCCATCGTCGACATCGACTCTTCGGAGAGATGCCGCTGACCACGCGCCGAAAAATAGTCGACCCCACCCATCCCGCCGCGATGATGCCCGAGCAACGCCGCACCGAGCGGGCGACCATCTTCGCCGACCGCGTTAACCGCCGTGTCGAGTGGCGACGATGCAACGAGAGTGACGAGTCGGACACCCGCACCGGCCAGGAGTCGCGATCCGACCGACTAGCGCTGGACGGGCACTGCGAGCGCCGGTAGCCTCCATTGGGTACTCCACTCTGCCTGCCGGTCGCGATTCCGGTTGGGCCGCCGAGCGAGACGCAATGACGAACGAACGGGCCATTGCGGTTCGCCGCCTTTCGGCTTTCGCGGTCGATTGGCTGCTCTTGGCCATGTGGGGCGGGATGCTCTTTGGCTTCGTAATGATCGCAACGAATGGCAACCCGCGACCGCCGGCGAATCCCCGGATAGCGCAAGCCATCGGTCTCCTGACGATGACTGTACCGGCGACGCTCTATTTGGCCTTATGCGAAAGCTCGACGCTGCAGGGATCGCTCGGCAAGCGAGTTCTTGGGTTGATTGTGTCCCGGGGAGCAGGCGAGCGGCTCTCCTTCGGGTCCGCGCTCGTTCGAACGGCGCTCAAGTTTGCGCCATGGGAATTCGGGCACACTGTCGCCCAGCAGG
The DNA here is from genome assembly GCA_046155505.1 of Phycisphaerae bacterium. GTDB lineage: Bacteria > Planctomycetota > Phycisphaerae > UBA1845 > Fen-1342 > JBJXFK01. The sequence goes on along the minus strand of JBJXFK010000208.1, from coordinate 19,112 downwards.
CAGCCTTCTCGGGCGAGGCAGGGTTTCCGGCATGGGTTTGGGGCCCCGCGACCGGCGCGTTGGTCGGTCCCGTGTGGTGGCTCGTCGCGATGATCTCAACGGGGCGGACACCGTATGATCAGTGGGCCTCGGCCCGGGTAGCACGCTCAGCTTGTCCTTAACATGGCGTGAAGGCCATTGTACTGGCCGTCGAGCAACGTCTTCTTCTGGTGCGGGCACCTAACCCGCCGCGGTGATACTGTCTTGAGATAATCACCATCTCATCAGGAGGTCCCCCGTGAGCTCGATCCCCCGCCCCGACCTTTCCGCTCGACCGCTGCAAATGACCTGCGCATACACGGTCAACGCTCGGCCAGAAGAAGTCTACGCCGCCTTGACGAAACGCTTCGACACCTGGTTCGCTCAGGCCGGAACGCTCGCAATGGTGCCAGAGCCAGGGCGGCCATACTTCTTCTACAACCGGAATGACTGGGGCAGACATCCTCACTACGGCCGATTCCTCGATGTGAAAGAAAACCAGGTCATCGAGATGACGTGGATGACGGGAAACGGGCCCGCCGAGGGAACAGAAGGAGCCGAGACGGTCCTTCGCATTGAGCTTGTCTCCAAGGACGGTGCTACCGACGTCCGCTTGACCCACTCCGGTTTCGTCTCCGAGAAGTCGCGCGACGGACACGAGGAGAACTGGCCGCTGGCCCTAAAGATTCTGGACGAAGCGCTGTCGTGATCAACCTCTTGTCTCTGCGGTGCGCTCGTCATCGACGAGGTGGGCTCGAGCCCATGAACCGTCAGAAGGCCACCATCTTCTGACTGGGAGCCGCTCCGTGTTCGCCGGTGCCGCCCAACAAGGCGTTGCAGACGGACCGCCGCTTCGCGGCGACCGCTGATCGCCACGGCGTTAACTGGACGACCGTCGCGAACAGCTAACGGCGACCAGAGTGGTGGGCGAGAGCTTATGAAGAGGGTTGCTCTCGGGGAGCGAAAAGGGCGGTCGCGGAACCACGCGACCGACGAGTTAACGCGGAACCCTGGGAGAGCGATCTTCCGGGGTTCGCTCGTTTTCGCCGGCATCCGCAAGAATTTACGCGCGTTTCGGCTCTCGGCGGGGGCAGAGAGTTCGTCCGCCCGGTCGCCGAATCGGCAACGCCGATCCCGGACCGCGTCTGCCGGACCGAGAGTTCTCTCTTTCTCTCGTTTACAGATCCCATCCAGTTAGCGCAGAGGGTTGCTCTCGACGCCGAGAGCAACCAGACCCCGGCCCTTCGAGCGACCGCGGCGATGTGCAATTCGGGCTGCCAACGGGAACTGCGTGAACTCATGGACAGTGTCGGTGTACGCACTGCGGATGATCTGGTCGTGAAAGAGATGCGGCGCAAGTACGGCGAGAGAACAAAAACATGAGCACTGGCCCTGCAAACAAGATCACTTTCGAGGCCGAGACCAGCAGGATTCTCGAAATACTCTCGAAAGAGCTATACGGCCCACCTCTAGCTTCTTTGATAAAAAACCTGAAGAACGCACCGTTGGCGTTGAACTACCGTCGGCAACTCCATCGAGGTTTGGCTGTTTTTTGGTTGACGGACGGCCTTGGACAACCCGGCGAAGCCGGGTTTGCCTGTCGCAACATGCGGCGGGTAACATTCTTTAGGAAATCAAGAAGGGGTTACGCATGAATCGTAGACTTCGGGTCGCGGAGATCGTTGTGCTTTCGGCGCTTTGTGGCGGAATCGCGGGCGCGGGTTGTTTGGGCGCCTACGCGACATTGCTCGTGCCACACCTTTTCGCCGTCGCTGTGCTGCCGCCGGATGAATTGGACGGCGACCACCGGGTTGAACCGGGAGGGGGGGATGTCGTTGTGGATGTAGAGGTGCGGATGGGGATCAACGTCTCTGGAACCGTCACCATCACCCCCGGGCCGCTTCCGGCGGGAGTCACGATCTTTTATCCGGCGCGTTTTACAAATGTCCAACTGGATTCTGAAACGGAGCAGGTTTTTCCGTTCACCTTCAGGGCTGCGGAAAATGCCGTCCCAGGCGAGTACTCGATCAGGTTCGTCGCCACGGGTGATTTTGGGGATGCGTCTGACGAAGAAACCACAAGCTTCACGCTCGTCGTCGGGGATTGCGGCGCGCCTGCGGACATCGCAGGCGTGTGGGCGGGAACGTATTCCTGCACCAGTTCGTGCAGCGACGATGGGCTCGGCGGCGAGATCACCCTGACCATCGTTCAAAACGGAAGCACAGCCACTTACACCGACTCGATCGGCGGGACGTTTGCCGGAACGGTATGCGGAAACGTGTTCACGTATGCGAGCACCGACCCGGCGATCGTGGAGACGGGCACGTTCACCCTCACGTCTGAGACCCAGGCCGGCAAGCAATCGCACTATCGCGCGACGACCGACTTGTTCTGCGAAGGGGACTGCGAGGATACGCTAACGCGGGAATAGCTGCGGGATTCAGGGGCGCGTTGAAGAGATGCGCTGCGGCGCGGTCGCTTCCCCGTCATTCACTTGTGCCGCGCGACGCCACGAAAGTGAGGGTGGTTGAACCCACCCAGCGCGAGGTGACACTCGAGCCGGAATGTGCCTGACGGACAAGCCGCGCCGCAAACAACGTATACATCGGGCAGAGGCCGCGACCCGCGCGTTATCCCAGCGCGTTAGTCGCCGCCCAACTCGCAAACATGAAAGTCGGCCGACCAACGGAAACTGCTTCAGATGAAGCGATTGCCCAGGCGGAGGCGGCAGAACGACTGTCCGTTAGCCGAGGCTCGGTGCAGCGCGCGGCGCAAGTGGCCGACACCGCGATTCCCGAGGTCGGACAGCGGAAATCGGTAAGGCGCGGGAGCTCACAAAGCGGGTTGATTTCGGGGAGTTTTTCAGACGAGAGTAACCTTGTTAATAATCCTGGTATCCCGCACCAGTGCCGTCATTCTTTGAACAAGTCCGCGACGATCCAGCGTCCGACGCTCTGTGCGGCTTCGTCACGATTGCAGAGGATTATGACCACGGTATTCTCTTGCGGAAATCGCGCGAACGCCGCGTTGAAGCCGGGGAACCCACCGTCAGAGAAATGGAGGGGCGTTCCGCGCGTCGTTTTGGAAAGGCGCCACCCAAGTCCCCACGGCTGGGCGGGCTTTCACGGAGTCGTCGCGCGAGCGTACAACTCGGCGGACAGCACTTTGTCGGCACGCAGCGCACGTTCCCAACTGTGGAGGTCGCGCGCGTTGCTGACAATCCCTCCGGGGCCAATTCGGAGCCAAATGCCGCCGTAATTGCTCGGGTCACCGTCCTGCTTAAACTCGAGCAGGCGCGGTCCCGAGCCGCGAGCCAGTCGCTTGCGATCCAGTCCGCGATCGTCAAGGAAGAAGGTGTCTTTCATGTCTGCGCGCACAAAAACGCGCTCGCGGATCACATCCGGGAAGGGCCGACCGATGGCGCGTTCCACGATGGCCGCGAGGACGGAATAACCCACGTTGGAGTAGGCGAGCTTTTCGCCCGGTGCGGATTCCAGCGGCGTCGCGAGGAACCAAGCGAGAAACGCATCCCGGTCGAGTTTCGCGAGCGGGTCGACGTGGTTTGCGACCGCGCCCGACGTATGCGAAAGCAGGTGCCGAACCGTGATGCCGGCCTTGTCTTTGGGTACGTCGACAAGGTAGCGGGCCATCGGGTCGTCGAGACGCAGCTTGGCCTCGGCGTCCAATTGCAGGATCACGGTCGAGGTAAACATCTTTGCCAGCGATCCGATGTCGTAGAGCGTGTCGGCGGTCGCGGGGCTGGCGGTTTTTTCGTTTGCCAAGCCGAAGGCATGGTCGAGTAGGACTTTGCCGTCGCGCTCGAGGAGCGCCTGCCCGCGAAAGCCGTCAACGACCTGGGATTCGAGCCGTTTGTGGATTGCCTCGGCGTTAATCGTTTGGCCGAGCGCCGCGGCGGCGACGCATGCAACAATGACTGCGACGCTAAGCGTCGACCCGATCGCAAGCAGCGATTTCGGCAGCTATACCTGGGTGGTATCCAGCCCCTGCGGCGCGGTGACCAGCAGCGCCGCGACACTCACGGAGGTGACGAGCGCACCGTGCCCTGCTGATCTCAACGGCGATCACACGGTCGGCCTGACCGATTTGTCGATTCTGCTTTCAAACTTCGGAGTCGGAAGCGGCGCAGCTGCGGCGACGGGTGACATCAACGGAGATGGTGCGGTGAATCTGACCGACCTGTCGCAGCTCCTGGCAGTGTTCGGCACGAATTGCCCGTAGGGCGAGCACTCGGCTCGCGGCGTCGCGGCCGCTCAATTGCGTGACTCTTGCGCAGCGCCGCTCAGCAAGCTGAGTGGCGTTGTGCGTTCGTCAGCGTACCGCGACGAAGCCGTTCCCGATGTGACTCGACGCACCCGGCGCACGGGAGTCGCGCGCCACGCACCGCGAAGGTGAGACCGCCGTTGACAGGTCGGACTCGGTGTCCAATGCGGTCGGCCGATTTCGACACGGCCAAAAAATTGAAACTGCCACGCGGGTTTCATTGCATGCGTACTCTCGAGACATAACTCAAAACGCCGCCCACTCTCTTGGGCGGCGTTTCGCGCTAGCCACTCGGGAGTAACGAAATGCCACTCCCCAGTGCTTATTGACCGCGGCCCGATTGGGTGTTTGCCGATGTTGTCGGTTTCGACCTATCAAGGGTAAGCAATACTCGACGATTCCAACATTGCGCCTCCACGGGGTGCGGGTCACAATGCCCCGCCCGAAATTGCACATCCTCGATCAAACTTCTCTTTTCGAGCAGCCCGGTGATCGTGGTTGTTCGAAACGAGCGACACTTCCGACGGCGCGCGGGGAATCTCGCGGCGTCGAGTCGCAGTTGCACGGTGCGGCAGAGGTCGCCGCCGATCATCGCACACGATTCGAAGAACTACATCGTTTGGCGATGCCAGACGCGGTCACGAAGAAGTTCGAACGGGCGGAACGACGCTTTGTAAACCATCTTCGCGCAATCGCGAACATAGAGTCCGAGATACCAGTAGGGTAGACCGCGGCGGCCGCATTCTTCGATTTCGCGCAGCGCCGAAAACGTGCCCAGGCTGCGTTCGCGAAACACCGGGTCGTAGATGAAGTAGACGCTCGAAAGTGCGACGGGTGTCGCATCCACGATGCCGACGCCGATTAGGCGACCGTCGAGTCGATAGCTGAACTCCAGCGTCGTCACCGGCGAGTCGACGAGGAAGCGCTCGTAGTCCCCAGCGCCGAAGAATTCAGATTTGTCATGCACCGCCGATTGATAGCGGCGATACAGATCGAGCCGCTCGTCGTCGCACGTCGGGGTGGCGATCTCGACCGCGACATCGGTGTTTTTCCGCCATGCGCGGCGCTGCGACTTGCTCGGCGCGAATTCAGCGACCGGCACGCGGATCGGGATGCACTCGCGGCAGTCGCCGCACGACGGGCGATAGAAGATCGTGCCCGAACGCCGGAAGTTGCGATCCATCAGCCATTGATAGTCGGCGTCGTCGAGCCCGTCAGACCAGAAGAGCAGATTGGATGCGTTGCGATCCGGCAGGTAGGGGCACGCGTGCGACTCGCCACGCACGAGCGGCAGCGGAATGCCGGGCAGATGCTCAAGTTTCGGCGTGAGCATCGGTGAAGTGTAACGCGACGGGGCGGCGAGCGATCAGACATTTCGCGATGCGAGCGTGCGCTGTGCGCGAAGCGATAGAATGCGTGAAATCTCGCGCGGGAGAGAATCGCTTGCCAATCGCAATTCATTGGGGCCGCTTTGTTGTTGGGTCGGCAACCAGACTCGCCGGCGTGTTCGCGCTGCTGATCGTCGCGCTCGCCGGGGCGCAGGGCAAACAGCCGAACATCGTCGTCATCTGGTCCGACGACCAGGCGGCCCGCACACTCGGCTGCGAAGGCAACACAGTCATCCGCACGCCGAACATCGATCGGCTGGCGGCTGAAGGCGTGCGCTTCAGCCGACATTACATCCCCGCGCCGCTCTGCGGGCCGAGTCGCGCCGCGTTTATCACCGGTCGCTATCCATATGAAGCCGGCATGATGAACAACCGCGACGACACGTTCGACCATTCGCTGACCACGTTGCCGCAGATGCTGCGCGGCGTGGGTTATCGCTGCGCGCTCGTCGGCAAGTGGCACCTCGGCGAGCCGTTCGATCCACAGTGCGGGTTTGATGATTACTGGGCCGCACTCGATCTGGACGAATCGGGCGGGCCGGCGATCAAGAAGCATTTCGACATGGTGTTGTGGAAGAACGGGCGGCGAGTCGAGACGCGCGGCTATGGCACGAGCGTGCTCACGGATTACGCGCTGCGATACATCCGCAGTGCAGCGACCGCCGGCGATCGACCGTTCTTTCTGTGGCTGGCGTATCGGTCGCCGCATTGGCCGTACCTCGCGCCGCCGGGCGTCGAGCCGTATGACGCGGCGAAGGTTTCGCTGCCGGCGAGCATCACCGACGATCTGTCAGGCAAGCCGAAATACCAGCGCGACGATCCGCCGCACATCTCGTTCAAGAGCCTAGGCGCGGAGAAAATGCGCGAGTCGATCGCCGTGTATTACGCGATGGTGACGGCGGTGGATCAAAACGTCGGGCGGGTGATGGCATGCCTCGATGAGCTGGGCATCGCCGACGACACGATTGTGATTTACGCCAGCGACAACGGTTGGCTGCTCGGCGAGCATCAGATGCACGGCAAGAGCGCGGCGTTTTACGAAGAGCTGGTGCGCATGCCGCTGGTTGTGCGCTGGCCGTGCGGCTGGCCGCGTGGGCGGATTGTCGATGCGCTGGTGAGTTCGATGGACCTCTTTCCGACGCTGGCGCGGATCGGCGGCGCGGCGTTGCCGAGCGATCTGGATGGGTTCGATTTGTCGCCGCTGGCGCGCGGGCAGGTCGCAAGCGTGCGCGAGTATTCGTATTTGAGCTTTGACCGGAAAGAGGGTCGGCCCGAGCCGCGGCCGATGCTGGGCGTGGTGACGAGCGGATTCAAGTACAACCGATACCTCGAAGACGGCAGCGAGGAGCTTTACGACCTGACGCGTGACCCGTTTGAGATGGAGAATGCGGTCGAGCAGCCGCGACTGGCCGAACAACTTGCCCATTTGCGTGCGAAGATTGACGAGTATCGCACGAGCATCCGACCGCCGTTCTGGGACGAGCGGACGCTGCGGCGGGGCAAAAAGCCGCGGTGAGCACCCATCCGAACCCCGTGCGCGAGCGAGTGGGGTAACGCGGAATGCAGAATGAAGAATGCAGAATGCAGAAAATCTGCACCGTGCGCGAGCTTACCAAGTGACGGGGCAAATCGAGCGGCGATGTTCCACGCATCTGAACACCGGGCGCAGGTGAGCCGGGTGATGTTCTCATCGAGGCAGCGTCGTTGAGTCGCCGTCGCGCAGAGTGGAAATCCCGCGCCCCGCCGTCCTATCATCGCTGGCGGAGTTTCTCCAACACATTCACCGCCCGCTCGTAACCGACCTACGAAGGGATCGTCCATGACTCGGCTGTTGTGCCGCTCGGGCTTTACTTCCGTCGCGTTTGTCGTTGTCGCAGCTGGCTCCGTGGAAGGCGTGACGCGAAACATTTTGATCACCGGCTTCTGGCCGCCGACCAACGAGATGTTGCGTCCGTGGAGTACGAACGCGGCTCAAAACCCGACCGGCTGGATCGGCGAGGACTGGGAAGGTCGCGGGTACAACGTGCATTCCTATTTCCCGGAATTTCCGGGCGGCGTGACGGTCAACCCGCGCGGCGTCGGCGACTTCGAAGTTGATTATCAGGACACATCGAACGACTGGTGGCGGATCACGGACGAACTTGATCCGGTGGCGATCATCACGTTTAGCCGTGGGCATGACGACCGAAGCTGGGAGCTTGAGTCGCGGAACATCAAGTGGGAGCGGCAGGGCTGGTTTCCGGACTACCTCCTTCCGCTTCGTCCCACGGCGGATTTGCCAATTTTCGACGAGCCGGACAATACGATTCGCGATTCGAGCCTGCCGATGAATGCGATTCGCGGTGCGGTAAATGCGGCCGGTCTGGGCGTGAACTCATACATCGACACCGGCGACGAATTTGGCGGCAACTTTGTCTCGAACTTCATCGGCTATCACGGGTTGTGGTATCACGATCTGCATAGCGATCCGTCCGACCCGCGCTGGAACATCGCGGCTGGGCACATTCACGTCGGCATTCAGACGTCGACGGAGCAAGGCCGGGCGGCGACCGAGCTGACGCTGCGCGAGTTGACGACTTATCTCGACACAGTGATCCCGGAACCGGGGTCGCTGGCGCTGTTGCTTTTCGCGGGTGTCGCGCTGCCGCGACGGCGGTAGGCGGCGGACAATTACGAACTGCTTCGTGAATTCCTGACAACAATCGTCGCATCCGTTCGTCCTCTCTATCTGGAGAGGCGGTGCGCGCCTTGCGCTTTGCGCGCGGCGGCGCGATCCGTTCTCCATTCGTTCTCGCCTGACGGCGGTCCGTCGATTTCCGTAACAGGAGTTCGCCCGTGCGTGACATGCTGATTCTCGGCACCGTCTTTCAACTGTTGATTACGCGCGCGTTCGCGCAATGCATCGAGCAGCGACAGCGCGTGTTTTCGAATCTTGGCGGCGCGCAGCCGGACCGGTTCGGGCAGTGCGTCGCGGTCGATCGCGGCCTGCTGATCGCCGGTGCGCCGGGGCGTACCGACAGCGGCGAAAACAGCGGCGGGGCGGTTGCCTATCGCTACGCCGGTGGGCAGTGGGTGTTCGAGACCGAACTGTTGCCCGCGACGGCGTCGGCGGGCGACGTGTTCGGGCGCGTGGTCGATGTCAGCGGTCGTGTGGCGGTGGTCGGCGGGCAGCTAGACGATCCGTTCGGCGAGTTGCCGCGCGTCGGTTCGGTGGCCGTGTTTCGCAAGCGCGTCATCGACGAAACGTGGACGCAGGACACGACGCTGAACGCAGGCGACGCGACCGCGGGCGACGAGTTCGGTGCGTCGGTTGCAATTGACGGCGACATCATCGTCGTCGGCGCGCCGGGCAAGGACGGAACGGGCACGCTGGGCGGGGCGGCGTATGTGTTCGAGTACGACGGCGTGCAATGGCAGGAGACCGGTGCGTTTGTGCCGGGCACGATTCAGCCGTTTCGCTTTTATGGCGACGACGTGGCGGTCGAAGGCGATTTGATCGCGATCGGTGCGCCAGGCGACAACGAAGCCGCCGAGGGCAGCGGCTCGGTTGAGATTTATCGTCGCGAGTTTGGCGATTGGAATTTTCAGCAGCGCATTTTCGACTTCGACGCGTTCGAGGGCAGCGGCTTCGGCAAGCGACTGACGATCGACAACGGTCGCATTTTTGTGACGCTGCCCGGACATTTGAACAACGTAAACGCGATCGGCTCGGTGCAGATCTTCGAAAACGATCCGCTCGACGGCTGGACGGCGACTGCGGAACTGGTGCCGACCGGGTCACTGGTCGGCGAACAATTCGCGGTCGACGTGGCGGTGGGCGGCCCCAACGCGCTCGTGACGGCGTCGTACACCGACCCGAACGACCCGAACGCCGGCGAGCAGCGGCTGGCCTATGTGTTCACGCTCGACGACGGGCAGTGGACGCAAACCGCGCGGATCACGCCCGACGGATTTCTGGCCGGCGACATCTACGGCTTTTTCGCCGACATGGATCACACGACGGCGGTGGTCGGTTCGTTTCTGCGGAACGCTTCCGGCTCGGTCTATGTCTACGACCTCGGCGCGTGCGGCGATTGCGTCGGCGACGTGAATGGCGATGCGCAGGTGAATCTCACCGATCTCGCGGTGCTGCTGGCGAATTTCGGATTGACGGATGGGGCTGTGCGCACGCTGGGCGATTTGGATGATGACGGCGACACCGAGCTGACCGACTTGGCGATTCTGCTCAGCGAGTTTGGAACGATCTGCGAGTGACCGCGTCGGGTGTGCGGCGCGGATTTTGGCAACAATCCGAGCCCGCCGCGCAAGCTAGGATTCCGCGCGGTCGCAAGCGAAGACCTAGCTTGCGCGTCGGGCTCGGTATGAGGCGCCGATTGCGCTCGTTGCCAAAATCCGTGCCCACGCCCCCCACGTCCCAGCCGCCCGCGCCCGATAGCCGCGAACCGCACACGCCTGTTACAATGCGCCGCCATGCAAAGCAAAGCCAAGACCGTCGCCGAGTACCTCGCATCGCTCCCCGACGATCGCCGCATCGCGCTCGAGGCGGTCCGCAAGGTCATCCTGAAAAACCTCGACAAAGACTACGAAGAGGGCATGCAGTACGGCGGGATCAGTTATTACGTGCCGCACCGCATCTTTCCGCCGGGGTATCACTGCGATCCGAAACTGCCGCTGCCGTTCGGCGGTCTCGGCTGGCAGAAACACCACATGTCGGTCGGGCTGATGTGTCACTATGGCAACGATTCCGAGACGTCGTGGTTTCAGACCGCGTGGAAAAAGACCGGCAAGAAACTCGACATGGGCAAGTGCTGCGTGCGGTTTAAGGCGGTGGAGGACGCCGCGCTCGAAGTGCTCGGCGAGGCGGTGCGGAGAATCCCCGCGGCCAAGTTCATCGAGTTCTATCAAAAGTGGGATCCGCGAACCGCCGCAGGAGCCGAGAAGCGCGACGCCCGCCGGGCCGCGGCAAAGTCACCTGTGAAGACCGCCAAGAAAAGCGCTGCGAAATCAGTCAAGAAGTCAGCAAAAGTCGCGAAGTCAGTCAAGAAGAAGGCCAAGCGCTGACGATCGCAGCGTCGCCGATCGAGCGAGCGCGTTCCGATTCGCAAACCTGCCTCACGAGGATTGGTCATGGCTGAATCGCCGCAACAACCGCCGCCCGCTCCGCAACAGCAGCCGCAATACCCGCCCGCTTATGACCCCGTGGGCGAGCCGATGCTGCTCACCATCATCAGCGCCGTCGTCTTCCTCTACTTTGGCTTCTATCGTTCCTATACGCCCACAGCCGACGCCGCCCCGTTCTATGCACTGTCGGTACACGGCTTCACCTGGATGGCCCGCACAGTCGGCATCGGCCTGCTCATCGTCGCCGGACTGACGTTCGCGCGGCTCCCCGCGTCAGAATGGGTGAATCTGATCGTCTCGGTCATCGCCGCTTTCGGGTGCCTCGCGATCGCAACCACTTGGCTGCTTTACAACGACGGCGATTGGATTCTCATCATGCTCTTCGGCCTGCTCAACCTCGGCGCGGTCCGCGGCGCGTGGCTCGCGGTCAAGAGGACACACCGCTGATGGCCTGGAACGACGGCGACACACTCGACCCCGCGCTGCAGCGCTACAGCCGCCAGGTGCTGTTCGACAAGATCGGTCCGCGCGGGCAAAAAAGCATCAATCTTGCCCGTGTCGCGCTCGTCGGTTGCGGGGCGCTCGGCACCGTACTGGCCAATACGCTCGTTCGCGCCGGCGTCGGCTTCACCCGCATCATCGACCGCGATTTCATCGAAATCGACAACTTGCAGCGCCAGGTGCTTTTCGACGAATCCGACATCGCCGCGAATTTGCCCAAGGCCGAAGCTGCCGCCCGCAAGTTGCACCGCGTGAACTCCGCCGTCGAGGTCGAACCGGTTGTCGAAGACATTAGCAGTGCGAACATCGAGCGACTGTGCGGCGATGTCGATCTGCTGCTCGACGGCACCGACAATCTGGAGACGCGCTATCTGATCAATGACCTCGCGGTGAAGCTCAACGTGCCGTGGGTTTATGGAGCGTGCGTCGCCGCCGACGGGTTGGTTATGGCGATCATCCCCGGCAAGACGGCGTGTCTGCGCTGCGTCTGGGACGAGCCGCCGCCGCCGGGCGCAGGCGAAACGTGCGACACCGTCGGCGTGCTCTCGCCAATCGTCAATATTGTCGCCAGCTTTCAGGCGCAGGAAGCACTCAAGCTGCTTTGCGGCCGCACCGACGATGTGATTCGCAGTCTGATGACCATCGACGCCTGGAGCGGCCGCGTGCGGCTGGTCGATGTCGGTGCCGCGCGACCGGACTGCCGCTGCTGTGCAGAAAGGAAATTCGACTTCCTCGCCGGCGAACGCACCGCCGGCTCGACCACGCTCTGCGGTCGCAACGCCGTGCAGATCAGCCCCGGCGGCGATTCGGTCGTCGATTTCAAATCGATTGCGGCGCGCTTGTCGCGCTGGCGACCGGTGACAAACGAATTCATGCTGAAGGTGACGATCGACGAGCACGCCATCACGCTCTTCCGCGACGGCCGCGCGATCATCAAAGGCACTAGCGACGTAACCGCCGCCCGTGCGATCTATGCGAAATACATCGGAACGTAGCCGCTCTCTCGATGGCCGAGCGCCGACCTGGTGCCGTCTGACTTCCGCACGAATACACGCAATTCTCAGTATTTCCTCTGTGCCCTCAGTGACCTCTGTGGCTCAATTCTTCAATTCTCCCTCGGCGTCCCCCGTGGCCCCTCGGCACTGTCCGGGTTCCAGCGCGTCCGCAAATCGTGCGGCAGTTGCAGCAAATCCAGCACGCGCCCGACCACGAAGTCCACGATCTCCTCAACCCGCGTCGGCTTCATGTAGAACCCCGGACACGCGGGACAGATCACAACACCCGCACGACTGAGCTTCAACATATTCTCAATCTCGATCGCGCTCAGCGGCATCTCACGCGGCACGAGGATCAGCCGACGCGATTCTTTCATCGTCACCAGCGCCGCACGAGTCATCAGGTTGTCGGCCAGCCCGTTCGCCACCGCCGCCAGCGTGTGGCTGCTGCACGGACAGATCACCATGCCGTCGGTGAGAAACGACCCGCTCGCAATCCGCGCGCCGATGTCGCGTGGCGAATAGAGCGTCACATTTTCCGCCGCGCGCCCGACGAGTGCTTCGATCGTGACGCGTTTGATGCCCAGTTCGTCGGCCATCACCTCGCGCGCCGGCGGCGAGACGACCAGATGCAGATGCAGGTCATATCCGGCGAGACACTCCGCGAGCCGCTTGGCATAGGGCATGCCGCTCGCGCCGCTGATTCCAAGGATGAGCTGCTTCATGACATCATCTTAGCATCGCCAAGCCGAGCGAGCCGTTCGCGTGCGTCATCCGCCCAGGCCGATTCGGGAAAACGCTCGACAATCTCGCGTAGCCGCGCGACGCCGCGCTCGCGATGCTCGCGCGCGTTCTCGCCGCTCCGCTGCAATTCGAGATCGGCGAGATGGAACATCGCCTCGGGCAGCGCATCGCCCACGCGCAGCGAACCCACGAGCTGCGTCAACTGCTCGGCCCGCGCCGCCAAATCAGACTCGGCCATCGCCATGCGCACCCGCAGGTTGTCGCCCAGTTTCGCATCGCGAAAACGCACTTCCAGCCGTCCCAGCTCGCGCAAATACTCCGGTCGCCGCGGATCGAGGCAGGCCAGTTGCGTCAGCGGCAGATTCTCGAACTCGGCGTCGTCGCGGTTGGAGCGAATCAGGTCGGCCAGTCGCCGCGCATCGACGACGTAGGGCAACGGCTGAAAGTCGAGGCTCGCTTCGGGCGGCAACTGCTTTAGATAATCGTCCGTCCGCGCCGGCTGCGTCGTCGCAACGGCAAGCTGAATCGCAGCCGCAATTTCGGCCACTCGAACGAGCGACTGCAGCGCCGCATCGATCTGCCCACGCCGAAGCTGAAGCTGCGCCACTCGATACCCTGCCGCCACCGCGAGCGGTGAGCGCGCGTGGCCATTCAAGATCGCCAGCCACGGCGACTCGGACTGCACATGCGGAAAGTCGGCATACAACTCGCGCGTGCGCGGCAGCACCGCCTCGTTCATCACGAGACGCGTGTCGAGGATGCGCGCTTGTAGGAACAGTGCATTCGGCGCATAACGACTCATCGGATGGTCGGCGATAAATCGCTTGGTCTCTTCAAAAGCCTCGGCCCGATCGGCCATCAACTCGACCAGCAGCGAGTGCCACACCGCGCGATTGATCGCGCCCGGCTTTCCACCCAGCGCACTCAGCACGTCGCCCCAATATCGCTCGGTGTATTCCGGGTCGTTCGCAAAACGCGCCACCAGCTCGCGCAGCTCCGGCTCCAAATCCTGCACCGGCTGAAACAGCGGCGAGCGCGGGCCGCAGCGCTGCTCCAGCGCGCGATACTTCAACTCGTCCATGCCGACCCGCGCGTGGAACAAAATCACCGGCGTCGCAAACATGACCGCCACGACCGGCGCGACCACGCCCGGGCGATAGTTCACAATCCACGACGCGAGCAGCACCACGCCGCACATCGTCGCCGCCGCGATGATCGCCAGCACCCACGGTGCCATGAGCAGCAATCGCTGCGTCGGCGACGCTTCGTCGAGCAGCGCATTCCCGCCGGTCGATAGATACAAATACAGCACGACCGGCAGCAGCCCGACCAGCGCCGAGCCGAATCGAAATTTCATCCGAAACGGCCGCACCGACGCCAGCACGCAACTTGCGAGCAATGTCAGCGTCATCCACGGCAGATGCGCGAACACCAGCACCGCCGCGATGAACGGCAGCGAGAATGGAAATCGATACAAAATCGCGATCAGAATCGGCACCGCGACCATCGATGCGATGAGCAGGCCGAGCACGGCGGCATGCTCGGGCAAGCGCGTCACGTTGATCGGGTACAAAATGAAATCGGTCAGGTTCGGCGACTGCACCCAGAACCGCGCCGGCGCGAGGTAGCTCTCCAGCGAAAAATCGAACATGCGCACGCGATTGAGCCAGTACGTAAACACGCACAGCCCGCAAAACAGCAGGAAATTGGCGATCAGCATCACGATCGCGCGGATGCGGTACTTCGGCTCGGTGCGCGACCAGACATCGACAATCTCTGTTCGCGGAGCCGGCGGCAGCAGCGCCGATGCATCGCCCGCCGAGGGCGACTCGGCACTGACTTCGCCGCGCAGGGCACTGTCGTCGGTTTGTGCAGGAGAGCTGGACACGACCGTGAATGCTATCACCGTCGCCGCCTTTCGCCATGCGTCGGGCGACTTCGGTGAGCGGGAGGTCTTTGTTGAGCCGTTCGACACCCCGGCCGCGGTTCCGCGTCGGCGAGACTCTCAGCACCGCAGTCGTCGACTCTATCCCGCTGACAGCCGCACCAAGTTGCGACCGGATCGCACTCACGCACTCAAGTACGCCGCCAGCAAATCCACCGCAGCCTTGGCGTCCTTGCGATGCACCGACTCGGTCACGGTGTGGATGTACCGCGTCGGCACGCTGAGTGTGATCGACTTGTTTCCCGCTCGGCTGCGCTGTATCGCGCCAGCGTCGGTGCCGCCGCGGGGCAGCACTTCGAGTTGATGCTGGATTTTCTTGTCGCGGGCGATGCGGACGAACTCTTCGAACAAGCCGCGGTGGCTGATGCTGGCGCTGTCCATCACCTTGATTGCCGCTCCGCCGCCAAACGTGGTGATGCGCTCATCCTCGTTGACGCCGGGCGTGTCGCAGGCCAGAGTCACGTCAATCGCAATACCGATGTCCGGCTGAATGCCGTACGCTGCGGTGCCGGCACCGCGCAGGCCGACCTCTTCCTGTACGCACGCGGCAAAGCACACGTCATATTTGAGGTTCGCGCCGGCCTTGCGTATCGCGTTGATCGCGACCCACGACGCGATGCGATTGTCCATCGCCTTGCCGCTGATCGAGTCGCCGATCATTTCTGTTGTTTGGTGCAACGAGATGGGATCGCCGATTTCGACCAGCTTGCGCACTTGGGCCGCGGGCATGAACAGATCGACGTAAAAGTCCTTGATCTCGGGCATCTTTTTCTTGTCTTCGTCGGTGGCGATGTGTACCGGGCGACCGCCGGGGTTGAGCACGCCGATCAGGTCTTTGCGACCTTGCACCAGCACGCGCCTTGCGAACAGATTTCGCGTATCGAAGCCGCCGACGTTCTGGATGCGCAGATGCCCATCTTCGTCGATGAAGCGGACATAGAAGCCGATCTCGTCGGTGTGGCAGGCGAGCATGACCTTTTGCGGCGCAGCGGCGTCGCCCTTCTTACCTTTGGCCGGCTTCGCGGTTGCACGTTTGAGGCAGATGAGGTTGCCCATCGGGTCGACGCGTGATTCGTCCCACAGGCCCTGCGTCTCGGCGATGATCAGGTCGCGCACGCGTTCCTCGCGCCCGGAAATGCCGGGCGTTTCGGTGAGCTTGCGCAGGAGTTCGAATTCGCCGAAGTTCGTGGAACCGTTCATGGTTGGATCGCTCCGTTCTAAGTTATTGGGCCGGCAAGGAAGCGCGACCGTGCCGACGATGCCGCAATGAGGCGAACAGTGTAGCCGCGGAAAAGGCCGAAGGTGCAATGCCGAAGACCGAAGGATGAAGGCCCAATCGCAACGCGGAAACGCAAGGCCGAATGCGAAGGGTCGAATGCGCGTGACGACGCCGGCTGGTTTCAGTTCGGCCTTCGACCTTTGACGTTCGGCCTTTCAATTTCGCACTTCGCATTTGTCACTTCGAAACGACGCGGGAACTCGCCGGCTGGTTGCCGCGTCCAACCTGCTGCCGTCCAACCGAACAGGAGACCGATATGCACGCCCGCTTTGCATTGCTCGCCAACCTGCTTGTCTGCGTTACTGCGCTGGGCCAGGGATTGATCGTCACCCCCGAGCCGATTCGCGATCCGCGATTTCGTGGCGGAATAACGACGTTGCCGCTCGAAGTGCGATATCTGCGCGTAAACGCCGACATCGTAGACGGCGTGGCCCATACGACCGTGTCGCAATCCTTCGTCAACCCGCTCAATCGCGTCATCGAAGGCACGTTCGTGTTCCCGCTGCCCGATGGAGCCGCGGTCGGCGACTTCTCGATGACGATGGCCGGCCAGACGCTGACCGGCGAGGTGCTCGAACGCGACAAGGCGCGCGAGATGTATGAGCGAATCGTCCGCCAGACGCGCGACCCAGCCCTGCTCGAATTCGTCGGCAACCGTCTCTATCAGGCCAGCATGGCCCCCATCCCCGCGGGCGGAATGGTCGAGATCAAGCTGACCTACTCGCAAACGCTCAGCGAAACCGGGGGCGTCGGTGAGTTTTCTCACCCGCTCCGCGTGCTGTCGCAGGCCCACGCCCCGACCGCCGAGATCAGTATCAACGTAAAGCTCGGCGGACAATTGCCGCTGACCAGCGTCTATTGCCCGACGCACGCCTGCTCCATCCAACGCCCGTCGCAGCGCGACGCGATCGCGACGTTTGAGCAGACGAACGCGCGGCCCGATCGCGACTTTCAGCTCTATTACAAACGCGAAAACAACCCACTCGGCATGTTGCTCCTGACGGCGCGAGGCGCGGGCGAGCCGGGATATTTCATGTTGCGGATCGCGCCGCCGATCGAGACCAAGCGCGAGCAGGTGCAGCCCAAGGACATCGCGTTTGTGTTCGACACGTCGGGCAGCATGGCGGGCGACAAGATCGCGCAGGCTCGCAAGGCGCTGCAATTCTGCATCCAAACACTCAACCCCGAAGATCGCTTCAACATCTACACCTTCAGCAGCGACGTGAAGCCATTCCGCGAGGAGCTGATCGTCGCGTCGAGCGAGGTGAAAGATGCAGCAATGAAATTCGCCGATGAGCTGCGGCCGCTGGGCGGTACGAATATCAACGCCGCTCTGCTGCGGGCGATCAATGACGATCCGAAGGATAAGAAGCGACCGTACATGGTCGTGTTCATGACCGATGGTCAGCCGACGGTCGAGGTGACGGTGCCCGAGGCGATTCTCGACAACGTGAAGGGCAAAAATAGCCGGGGGATTCGCTTTCACGTGATGGGCGTCGGCAGCGACGTGAACACGCATCTGCTGGACAAACTGGCCGAACTGAATCGCGGATCGCGCGATTACTGCGTCGAAGGTGAGAATCTGGAGATCAAGCTCAGCAGTTTTGTCGGGCGGATCGCGAATCCGGTGCTGACCGATTTGCAACTCGATTTCGGCGGGTTGAAGGTGACCGATGTGTATCCCGGCGCGCTGCCCGACCTGTTTCATGGCGGCGAGTTGCTCGTCATCGGGCGATATGCGAGCGAAGGGGCGTTTGCGATCAGACTCAACGGCAAGCTACGCGGCGAAACGCAGACGTTCACCGTCGAGGGCAAGTTCCCTGCGACGCAGCGCGGCAGCGACGCGCTCGCGCGGCTTTGGGCGAATCGCAAGGTCGCGTACTTGCTCGAACAGGTGCGGCTACACGGTGCCAGCGGCGAGGTGAAAGACGAGATCATCGCACTGGCGAAGCGATTTGGAATTGTGACGCCGTACACGAGTTCGGTGGCGGTCGAGGATGGCGCGGGGCAACGGCTTGTGCGCCGAATGGCACCGGGCGTGATGCCGGGAGATAAGGTTGCGGGCGGGCCTCGCGGGGCTGGCGGGCGGGGCGGACGCGCAGCGCCGGCGGCGAGTGGGCCGGATGCGGTGCGTGAGTCGAAGCAGCTCAAGGCGCAGGCGGCGGTCGGTCGCTTGAGCGACGACGACGAGTTCGAGGTTCACGCCAATCCCAGCACGCAACGCCGCGTCGGAGAAAAGCTGTTCGATGTCGTGAAAGAACAATTCGTCGATTCGGCCTGGGATCGCAAGGCCAAACCAATTCAGATCGAGGCGTTCAGCGATGCGTATTTCGCGCTGCTGAAGGAGCACGCCGACGCGGCTCGCTATCTGGCGATCGGCGAGCAAGTGGTGGTGGTGCTCGGCGAGAAGGTCTACGAGATCGTGCAGGCGAAAAAGGCCGCACCGTAAGCGGGACGATGTAGCAACGGGTCGGTCTGAACTCAAACCGAGCCCGACGCGCAAGCTAGGTTTTCGTTCGCGACCGCGCGAAGACCTAGCTTGCGTGTTTGGCACGGTTCGCGCGCCGGTTGCGTGCTTGAGCCGCCGCTGGGCACGGACGCCCGATCGCTACGCGCTCGGCGAACCGCTACGGTGCCTTATTGAACTTCGCCGACAGGCCCGAGCCGTCGGTGACCACCAGCGTCGGCGGTTCGACGCCGACGGCCACGCCGGCGCTGCGTTCCGGCACGATGCCGACGAGTTGGTCGCCGAGCGTCTGGTTCTTCACTTCGAACACCATCGTGTTGTTCTTCCACGACCAACTGCCGTCGGCGGACTTGCCGGCGACGGGGGCCTTGGC
>JBJXFK010000283.1:0-37687 GCA_046155505.1 Phycisphaerae bacterium | reverse complement strand
CGTTTCAGGAGTTTCCATTCGTCCGCTCTGGTTGTGCCTTCCATGGCGTTCATGCATCGAAGGCTACCGCACCGACCGCAAACTGGCCATCCTTAAGTTAACGCTTATGGGGCACCGCCCACCATTTTGCAATGGAGCACCGCGGCCCTCCGCCGTTTTTTCGCTCGGCGCATGCTGACGCGAACGGCCGTCGGCGTGGCGCGCGACCTTGTGGAGCTGCCGCCCTCGGCTGCTTTCTTCGCACCCGACCCCGCTCGCTCGCTCTCGGGGCACTCGCTTGCGCGTCGCGTTCGGATCGCTGGCGCGATGCGATTGGTTTTTTTCGTCTCAACTCGCTGCTCGCTATTCGCAGCTCTGCACACCGCCGCGGCTTACCCCACTCGCTCGCGCTCGGGGTTCGGATTGGCACACGCCTCCCTCGTGGAGCAGACGTTTTGCATTCTTCATTCTTCATTCTGCATTTCTGCGACTCACACGCCTCGCGCCGCCGCCGACCAGATGTACTTGTGAATCTGCAAACTCAGCCGCGCTGTCAATTTGTCTTCGAGCATCCACGCCACCAGTTCCGCCGGGTCGAGATACCCTTTGGCGAGCAGCAAATTACCGGCGTCCGGATGCGAAAACACCGGCTGAAGCAGCACCGGGCAGCGCCGCTCCAACTCATGCCGTCGAATCGCATCGAGCGACCAGTCATAGTCCGCGCGGCTACCGATCACGAACTTCACTTCATCGCGCGGCGTCAGCAACTCGACATTGCCCCACTCGTTCCGCTCGACCTCCCCGCTCGACGGCGTCTTGAAATCGACGATGCGAATCACGCGCGGGTCAACTTGATCGATGAGCACCGCCCCGCTCGTTTCGAGCATCACCTGCGGATACTCGTCGCACAGCGCCTTCATCAACGGATACACGTTGGGTTGCAGCAGCGGTTCGCCGCCGGTGACCTCGACCGACGGCGCGCGAAAGCCGCGCACTTCGACAAGGATGTCGTCAATCGTCCGCCAGCCGCCCTCAAAGAACGAGTATTCGGTATCGCAATAGGTGCATCGCAGGTGACACCCGGTCAGACGAATGAACACGCAGCGCATGCCCATGCGCGCGCCCTCGCCCTGCACCGAATGAAAAATCTCGTTGATTTTCAGCCGCTTCGGCTCGCTCATCGCTCGCGTACCACCTCGCGCCGCGTGGCGCACGCGAGCATGATACCAAAACGAGCGACCGTGCCCGCAGTGCGAGCGTGCAGTACTGGGGGTAGGAGCCGCCTTCGAGGGGCGGGGATCCCTGCACGCTCGCGCCACGGGCACGGCTCACTTGTTCATCCGCCGCGCCGCCGTCAAAGACGGCGCGGTAGCGATCGGCCCTCCGCGGCCGACGCCGTTTTCTGCTCGCTTGCTCTTCGGACACCGTCGGCCACAGAGGGCCGATCGCTACATGTCTCGTCGCCTCGCGTTTGCCGCGTCACCAACCCGCGACTTCGTTCAACTTGTCGATCGGTATCTGCGGATCGATAAACTTGTCCAGCATTCGCGGATCGTCGAACGGCGATAGCTCAAACAACACCGCCGAACCGAAATCGCGCCGATGCAGCTTCATGCCCGTCGGCGGATCGCCCGCCTTGGCGGCGTTGCCCTTGCGATCCATGAAAATCGCCACCTCGCGACCCTCGATGCGCGTCATCAGCATCAACGTGCTGAACGACAATGATCGACATCGCGACCAGCCCAGTAATTTGATGTCGGGCGGCAACTCCGCCGGCAACACCATTTGCTGATCAGTCTGCCGCCACGTCGCCGCCGCGAATTCCAGATCGTTTTTGCACTCAAAATCGTGTTTGAACCCGCCCGCAATCTTGCTCTCAAACGCCGCCGCCAGAGTGATCATCGTCGGCATTTCCAGCGGGCGAATCACCACCGGCTGCGACGACACATAATAGAGATACGCCCCGCCGCCGCTGATACCGACCACAAGCGTGATCGCCGCCGCCCGTGCAAACCCCGGCAGCCGCAGGAACCAGTTGAGCCGCACGCGCGCCGGAGCAGTCTCGCGCGGCGGCGCAGCCTGCGCCGCGGCGAGAATCTCGGCCACGCGATCCGCCGTCATGATCGGGAACATGCGCTCGAGCGCTCGATCAACGCGCACCTGCCGCACCAACTCGTCCCGCATCTCGCCGCCCGCCGACCCAGCATCCTGAACGGCGCGTCGATGCTCAGCCGGCAGCGTGCCGTCGAGGAACTGTTCGATCTGTTCATGCCGATCGTGTGGGCCGTTCATGAATTCAGCCCTCCGCCCGGTCGCTTCGGATTGCGGTCATATTCGCGCACACAGTCTCGCAGGAGCAGCCGTGTTCGATGCACGTGACTCATCGCCGTCCCTTCGGGAATCGCGAGAATCGCAGCGATCTCTGAATATGCCAGATCGCCAAGCGTTCGCAGCAACAGGCACGATCTTGCCACGTCGCTCACCTTGCCGAGAGCCGCCATAATGTTGTCGTCAAAATCAGGCTGATCGGCGGGAATTTGCGGACTCTTCCCGAGTGCCAAGTGCACCCAGTCAAACGCAACTTCATCGCCGCGCGACGCTCGATCCATTTCGTGTGCGTCAAGCGGCCCCGCCCGCCGCAGACGTTCCTTTCGTTTCACGTTGAACGCGACATATCGGACCAACTGCGACATCCAGGCCGAAAAATTCGTCCCGACCTCGAACTGATCCAGCTTGCCGAGGGCCACGATCGCCGCTTCCTGCACCACATCTTCGGCCATGCCCGCGTCGTGTGTGATGCCCGCAGCCACGAGATAGAGCGTCGAACCCGCGGCGGAAAACAGCCTCGCGAACTCGGCCTCCGAAAGTCTCGGCGCGGATTGCGGGCGCGGCGAGACGGAGGCGCCAACACTGCGCTCTGCGGGGACCATTCGCACCAGACCTGCCTGACCGAAACGGTTTTGCGGCGTCTGTCCGCGGTCTTATGTCGCGCAGCATAGCGGGCATTGCGATAGGCGTGGTCGCAGCAACGAGATGCGCGACGCGGCAGCCATCGGGCGACGGATACTCGTCACGTCGCCGCCGCGCAGCATTGGCATTCCCATAACAATTCCATCTACAATGCCGCGATCAATTTCGGGCTTTTCCATCCGCCGGAGGTTCGACCGATGAGCGATCTCGCGCACGTGGCCACGCGAAAAGGACTGTTCACGATCACGCGCAGCAACGGCACCTGGAAAATCACGCACGCATCGTTTCTGGGCGACGCCGTGCAAATCGTCCTACACGATCCGCGCGACAACACGCTCTACGCCGCCCTCGGCCACGGCCACTTCGGCTCCAAGCTGCATCGCTCAGCCGATGGTGGCAAAACATGGGAAGAAATAGGCGTGCCTGTCTATCCCGAAAAGCCCGCCGGCGTCAGCGACCTCGACCCTATGCGCAAGACCGAGCGACCCTGGTCGCTCGAACAAATCTGGGCTCTCGAAACCGGCGGCCCCAAGCAACCCGGCACGCTGTGGTGCGGGTCCATTCCCGGCGGACTCTTCCGATCCGATGATCGCGGCGCAACCTGGCGCATCATGCGCACACTCTGGGACAACCCCGCCCGCAGCAAATGGTTCGGCGGTGGTTATGACCTGCCCGGCATTCACTCGATCTGCGTCGACCCGCGCAACGCCAAACGCATTACGGTCGGCGTATCCTGCGGCGGCGTCTGGCGCACCGACGACGACGGAGCGACCTGGCGCGTCTGCTCACACGGCATGCTCGCCGACTTCCTGCCGCCCGAGCTCGCCGGCGACCCCGATTCGCAGGATCCGCACCTCATCGCGCACTGCCCCGCCGCGCCGCACGTCTATTGGACGCAGCACCACTGCGGAATTTTTCGAACGACCAACGACTGCGAATCGTGGCACCCGATCAAAGATGTCCCGCCGTCGGGCTTCGGCTTTGCTGTGGCGGTGCACCCGAAAAATCCGGACATCGCCTGGTTCGTGCCCGCGATCAAAGACGAACGCCGCATTCCGGTCGATGGAAAAGTCGTCGTCACGCGCACACGCGACGGCGGCAAGTCCTGGGACGTGCTGCGCAACGGGTTGCCGCAGGAGCACGCATACGACCTCACGTATCGCCACGCACTGGACGTGGACGAAACCGGCGAACGGCTCATGTTCGGCTCGACCACGGGCAGCCTGTGGGCAAGCGACAACAGCGGCGATTCGTGGCAGACCATCTCGACGCAGTTGCCGCCGGTCTATTGCGTGCGATTCGTGAAGCCGTAACGTCGCTTTTCGGCAAGCCGGGTGCCTTGCTGACCGCCGATCGCGTTGTCATGCAGGTGCGCGAAAGAAAGCCGCCGTGGGCTGCGGTGCTCCATCGGCGATGTGCCTCGACGTTGTTCCGTTGTCCCCTCGTTCCTTGGTTCCTTTGTTCCCGTTCCCCGGACTGCCGCCGCTCCCGCTACCATGCCGCCGCGCGGACATCGCGGTCCGCGCATGGACTTCTCTTGCAAGCGAGTCGTGATATGAAATCCCCCATCTCGATCATGGTCGATCTCGACGGCGTCGTCTGTTCTGAAGAGCGTGTCTTTGATCGGCCGCTCGCCGATCCGCTGCCCGGCGCGAAAGAGGCCCTCGCCCAGCTCAAAGCCGCCGGAAACACCATCATTATCTACACCGCCCGCGGCTGGGCCGAGTACCGCGTGACCAAAGACTGGCTCGATCGCCACGGCATGGCCTATGACGCGATTCACATGGGCAAGCCGATCGCCCATGTCTGGATCGACGACCGCGCGATTCGCCACACGAGTTGGGATGAGACGCTCAAGCAGCTCGGGACGATGAAGTAAATGGCGATGCTCAACACAGACAAGAGGCGTTCGGCATTTTGAACGCTCGCCGCCATACGCGATCACACGCCCGGAGCGGCGTGACCGCCAGCCTCAAGAATCACGCGCACGTACTGCCGAAGTTTCGCAGCAGCCGCGCGAGATCCTGCAAATCGACGTCGCCGTCCGCGTCCGCGTCGCCCTGCTCGTACCGCGCCCCCGCCGACATGCCGAAATTCGACAGCAGCGTCGCAAGATCGCCCAGATCGACCGCCAGATTCGAATCGAGGTCACCCTCCGGCGTCGGCGTGAGCAGCCACAACGCACCGGAATTCCCGGCGATCACCACCTGCGGCGTCGGGCAGCTCGGCGCGAAGTCGCCGATCGCGACCGCCAGTAACGGATCTGCGCCGCTGTGTACCAATTGCGAACGCCACCCCGGTGGGTCGTGCCAGACCAGATGCGCTCGGCCCGTATAGTCAACGCCGACGATTTGCTCACCAGCGTGGGCAGGCGAGAGTGGCGCGACCGCGACATCGAGCATGTTCGCGAGTTTCAGCGATGTGGGTGCATCGAGCACAAGTTGCGGCGTGACCGGACCGCCGGACTGCGCGTTGGCGACCAGGATGCGCGTGTGGTAGCGCGTTCCGACAACGAGTTCCGCGCCCGGCTGCGACAGATCTACGTCGCCAAACGCGATCACCCAACCGGCGTTCTCGAAGTCGTTCCACAACGCGCGATACTCCCACTCACCGCCCGCGGCGTCAGGTGGGATGATGGTTCCGGCCGGCCCCATCTCCGTAACCGTGAAGATTTCATTTCCTGCGTGGGTGGCGTCATGATCGAACACGCGCGCATCCATCATGACCGGGCCGGGGACGGCGCCGAAGCTCAGCCACTGATCGTCCCAAGCGCCGCCCACCTCGCGCGTTAAGATCAACGAACCGAAATCAAGAATCCCCTCGTGCAATTGAATCAACTCTTCGCCGGCGTGCGTCGAATCGAGCTCACCCGTTCGCACTCCCCACGAGAAACCGAACCGCCCTTCGGCATCGCGAATGACCTCGCCGATCCACGTCCCTTGCGCGTTTCGGCGCACCACCGTCGTCGCGAGCAAATACGAAACGACAATCTCTTCGCCGGCCGAGCCGGAGTGAAAGTCGCCGACCGCGATCGTCGGTCGGAAGCGCGGATCGTCAACCGACCCAAGTCCCGACGCAATCGTCTGTTGCACCCAGCCGCCGCTGCTTTGCGAGAGCACGACCACCCGTCCATCGCCGGTCATGGTCACAAGCTCCGGCCCCGGCGTCTCCGGCACCAAATCGGCGACGCACATTCCGAACACGCCCGACTCGACCTGCGCGATCTGCCGCGAGTCGAACCGCCACGGCGCACCGCCGGCGATCGAAGCGTCACCCGCCACCGCCGGTGCGACAGCCAGCCCGAAATACGCGAGGTACGCCGGCGAAAATCGTGAGTGAAAATCGGCTCGACTCGACATGACGCGCTCCGGATTAGTTGTGGAGGTGCTTCTATCGAAATTCTAGCCACTGCGCGAGCTGATCTTACTGACGAGTTTCCGCCATTTCGCAGCACGCGGCAGCGACTTGTGCAGGTGCGAACCGACGCACCGCGAGGCGCGGTGAACCGATTCTCCGGGAGCACGGAGTACGACTTCGTTGTTCACTCGCCTGTCGAAACGAACACGAACCCCAAGGAGCCGAACATGACCGCCCCACTGCTTCGCACCGCAGACCGCACGATCTCTGCCGCCATCCTCGCCGCTGCCTTCTCGTCCCCGACATTCGCCCAGACGCCGCCCGCAGCGCTGTCGCCGACACCAACGTTCAACGTGCGCTTTCTGCCCCACGGACCCGGCGTCACTGAGAGCCGTGCCGGTGGCGCAGCCGGGTTCGGCGAATCCGGCAACTTCGTCGTCGGCGGCAGCATCCACGCCGCCGGCGGCTGGGATCCGACCCTGTGGGCACGAATCGACGGCCCACTGTCGCTACCGATCCGCCTCGGCCCACCCGGCCAGCGCGGCCATGTGAACGCCGTCGCCAACGCCCTAACTGATGACGGAGATGTTGTCGCCGTCGGACGTTCCAAGCCGACCGGCCTCTCAAGCGTGACCGCGACCGCCTGGCACGCCAAGTACGACGGCATCGACGGCGAATCGAATGACGCCGTCAGGGTGCTCCTGCCCACGCCCGCCGGCGCGACGAGCGAAGCGGTCGACGTCATCGTCACCAACTTCGCCGGCGACGGATGGGGCGCTCTCATCATCGGTGGACGCGTCACCATCGGCGGCGTCGATCGCGCGGCACTGTGGACCGGGCCCAATTCGCTCGGCAATTTCGAAATCCAGATGCTGCACGGTACGACCGGCGCGGCGGCGTCAAGCGTTTCCGACCTAGCCCTATCGCCGACCGGCGAACTGCTGGTGATGGGTAACGCGATCGGCACCGACGGCACGACGCTGCCCGCGCGCTGGGTGATCGACGGCACCAGTAACACAATCATGTTCTCGACGCTCGATGTCCCCAATCACGTCGGCACGGCAATCACCAGCGACTGGAATGGCGATGGCATCGATACGATCGCGCTGCGCGGTGCGGGCGCTGCGGCGAATTCAACCGCGCCGCAGCTCGCGCGGGTCACAGCTGACGGCGATACCAATTTGCATGCCCTCACACTGCCGCCCGGCCAGACCGGCGGCACCGCGAACGGCATCATCGCCATCTTGATTGGCC
Organism: Phycisphaerae bacterium; assembly: GCA_046155505.1. GTDB lineage: Bacteria > Planctomycetota > Phycisphaerae > UBA1845 > Fen-1342 > JBJXFK01. The sequence goes on along the minus strand of JBJXFK010000283.1, from coordinate 30,127 downwards.
TGCTTGTGCCGGGTCACACGGTCGGCCCGGCCGGTCAGAGTGCGTCCATCTGGGTCAACCAGGCCGAGATGCCGGACAGCGTGATCGACTTGAATCTCGCCGCCCGATACGTGCCGCTCGGCGTGCAACTGACTGATGTGCAGGCCGTGGAGCCGCCAGTGGAGGAAGTTTCGTTCGTGTTTCACAACATCACCTGGTTTGGTGCATCGCGAAACGCTGCCGGGCGCGAACGCGGCTTCATCGCCACTACCGAGCGCCAAGCGGACTCCGTCGATCAGCTCGGTCAGCGCGACTGAGGTGCAATCCGAACGCGACGCGCCAGCGAGTGAACGCGAGCGCAGCGAGCCACTCTATCCGAACCCCGAGCGCGAGCGAGTGGGGTGATGTGCTCCGAACGTAACGCCCGCTCCCGCGAACGGCGTTCGACCAGCACACCACCCCGTCACTCGCGCTCCGGGTTCGGATCGCTTGCTCCACACCGAATGCGTTATCCTCTCGCACTCGAAACTGCGGAGGATCGACTCGTGCGAAATTTCGAACAAGTCCAACAATACATGCAGCGCGAGCGAATCGATTCGTGGCTCGTCTACGACTTCCGCGGCAACAACCCAATCTTCGCGCAGCTTATCCCCGGCCGCCGAAACACGACCCGCCGCGTGGTGCTGCACATTCCCGCGCGCGGCGAGCCGACATTGCTCGTCCACGGCCTCGACGCCGGTCAGTTTTCGTCGCTCGCGATCAACAAGCAAAACTACCTCGGCTGGCGCGATCTGCACGCATGGCTACAAACGTCGCTCGCCGGCCGCGTAGCGATGGAATATGCCCCCGGTGCGACGTTGCCGGTCGTCTCGATCGTTGACGCGGGCACCGTCGAACTCGTCCGCTCGGTCGGCGTCGAAGTGGTCTCGTCCGCGAATCTGATCCAGGTCAGCGTCGCCACCTGGTCCGCCGAAGCGGTCGAACGGCACATGGTCGCCAGCCGCAAGGTGAACCAAATCAAGGACGACGCGTTTGCCTTCATCGGCGAGCGAATCCGCGCCGCGGGCAGAGCCGCCGAGATCGAGGTGCAGCAATTCATGCACCGCCGCTTCGAAGGCGAAAACCTCGAATGGCCCGACGGCCCGATCGTCGGCGTCAACGCACACAGCGGCGACCCACACTATGAACCCACCGCCGCCACATCGGCGAATATTCAGCGCGGCGACTGGATATTGATCGACCTTTGGGCACGCCAGCCGGGCGAAGAAAATATCTTTTCCGACATCACCTGGGTCGGCTTCGCCGGCGAAAAGCCGAGCGACAAACACGTTCGCGTGTTCGACGCCGTGAAAGCCGCCCGCGATGCTTCGGTGCATGCCGCACAAAAGGCGTGGGCCGACAAGCGAAGCATTCAGGGCTGGCAACTCGATGACGCCGCCCGCGAGCAGATCATCGCCGTCGGCTTCGGCGAATTCATCAAACATCGCACCGGGCACAGCCTCAGTCCCGGGCCGAAAGTTCACGGCTTGGGCATGAACCTCGACAACACCGAGACACACGACACGCGCGAAATGCTGCCCGGTATCGGCTACACCATCGAGCCGGGAATCTACCTGCCCGAATTCGGCGTTCGGCTCGAAATCAACATGTTTGTCGATCCGCAGCGCGGGCCGATCGTGACTAGCCAGGTGCAAAGCGAGATCATTCGCGTCGCTGTCTGAGCGTCGAACGCACTGGGCGCACCGCGACGATCGTAGCTTCGCGTGACGCCACTTTCGCGTGGCGTGTCCTTCGCGCACAATCCCGCACTCGGGTAGGCGAACAACTCCGAACCCGCAACCATCCGAATTTGCTATAGGGGGCTGTGTCATGCTGCGATGCGCACTGATCGCGCTTTTCGTTTTGAGTTCCGTCGTCGCCGCCGCGGCGCAGGACGCGCAGGGTCGACCGCGAACGACCGCCGATACCAACATCAGCCTCGAACACGTCGCCCTGCTCTGCAAGCCGCTCACACGCGGCGAGCTGGAGTTTGAGGCCGAAGCGTGGAAGTCGCTGCTGCGACAAAAAGCGCAGGACATCAGCGACAGCCGCATCGCCCTTGGCAGTGCGACGACCGAATCGTTCTACCGCCGCCTCGATCCGGCGGGCCGGGCCGAGGGCGATGAGAAGACCAAGCTCCAGCAGCGCGCAACAGGCGCCGCCGCGGTCGAAAAGAAGCGCCTCGACGCACTGATCGCCGACGGAATGTCGAAGGAGCGACCGGCGATCATCGAGCGGCTGCAAGTCGTTCTCGCCGCACTGCGCGACAAAGGCGGCAAGTCGGACGACTACGATTCGTACATCGCCGCCGTCTCGCGCGATGATGTGCTCTCGCGCCCGACCGCATCGACCGATCCGAAAGCACCGCAGCCGAAAACGACGACGACTGCCGACATCGCCCCTGCCGACCTCGCCGTTCTGTGCGTGCCGATGTCCAAGGCCGAACTTGAAGTCGAGGCTGGCGGCTGGCTGGCAATGCTCAAGACCGTCGCGCAGCAGATCACCGATACAACACTCACCCTTCGCGCTGCCAAGGACGAAGCCGCCAAGCGCAAGGCGCTCGACGCACTCGCGCCGCTGGTGCATGACAAGCGCCCGGCGCTCATCGCTCGACTCAACGTCGTGCTCGCCGCGATCCGTGCCAAGGGCGGTAAGACCGACGAGATGGAAAGCTACGTAAAGGTCGTCTCGACACCCGACGGATCGGGCATTCCGGCTGAGCCGCCCAAGGCCAAGACGATTACCAATCCCAAGATCTCGGCCAGCTCGCTCGAACTGCTTTGCAAGCCGCTCTCGAAAGCCGAACTCGATGTCGAAGCCGCCGCGTGGCTCGGGTTGGTGCAGGCCAAGATCCAGGAAGTCACCGACAAAACGCTCGCCGCCGAACGCGCGACGGCGGAAGAGTTCCTGAAGCAACTCGACCCGATGGGCCGCGCCGAGGGCGATGAGAAGACCAAGCTGCTGGCGAAAGCCGCGGAACAGGCGTCGGCGGCCAAGTCGCAATTGCAGGAAGAAGCGGCCAAAGCCGTGAATGAGGATCGCCCGCAACTGGTCGATCGGCTCAAGGTCGTGCTCGACGCGCTGCGTGCCAAGGGCGGCAAGCCGGACGACATCGACACATACATCAATGCGGTCTCGGGCGTGACGGTGAAAGTCGACGTGACTGACGCGTCGGCGACGTGGACGTTCGTCTATGGCTGGCTGAAATCGCCCGAGGGTGGTATTCGCTATTTGAAAAATGTCGTGTTCTTCGTGCTGACGCTGGTCGTCTTCCGCGTGATCTCCAGCATCGTGGCGAGCCTACTCAGCCGCGGCCTCGCCAGGGTGAAGACCCTTTCGAATCTCCTGCGCGATTTCGTCATCAACACGAGTCAAAAGGTGGTGTTCTTCGTCGGATTCGTCATCGCGCTCTCGTATCTTGAAGTCAACATCGGCCCGTTCCTCGCCGCGATGGGTGCCGCCGGTTTTGTCATCGGCTTCGCGCTGCAGGGCACGCTCAGCAACTTCGCCGCGGGTGTGATGATTCTGCTCTATCGTCCGTATGACCTCGGCGACAATGTGACCGTCGCGGGCAACACGGGCAAAGTGACGGCGATGACGCTGGTCTCGACCGAGTTGCGAAACGCCGACGCGCATGTGGTCGTGATTCCCAATTCGTCGATCTGGGGTGGAACGATCACGAACCTGTCCGCGAAGTGACCGCGCGATAGCCGCAAACGCCGATGATTCTATGTAATTGGCCGGCGATTGCCAATCAAGAAAAATCGCCAAGGGTGCCGAGCGCTCCCCCGCGCCCGACACCCTGGCTTGCTACCCGACGGCTCTCCCTCAACTACACTCGCTTACTCACGCACACGCGGTGCCGAACAGCGACAGCAGCGTCGAGAGGTCGGTAAGATCGACATCGCCATCGAGATCGATGTCGCCCATCTCGTGCGTCGCGCCGCTCGCAAGACCGAAATTCGCCAGGAGCGTCGAGAGGTCCGTCAGATCGATATTCCCATCACCGCTCACGTCCGCCGGACAGCACGGCGTGATCGACACCAGCCGTACGCGAACCGTGTTCGGGCCATATCGCAGCCGCCAGTTGTACTGATCGCCATCGACGCACGTGGTCGGATCGGCGATGAACGTGCCTGACACGCCGCCCGCGGTGCTGATGATCGTGAACTCATCGCCCACGACCGGGACAAATCCGCCACCCGCGTCGAACAGCTCGACTTCTACGCGACCACCAACCTGCGCCTCGCCGACGGTGACGAACAGGCGGTCGTGCTCGGTTCCCGGTGCGTTGCCGCCGATCGACACACGCAGCACGCCGCTCGCATCGGCTTGGAACCGCGCGACTGATGCAGCGCCCGCCGCGCCGGCTCCGAATCCGCCGATCTCGAGCAAACCCGCATTGCGCAGCGTCACCTGATTCAGCGTCGCCGTGTGCTCCATCCGCAAACTGCCGCCGTCGATTACATGCGCCGTGCCTGCGCCGCTGAACGGCGTGCCCGATTCGACCACGTTTTCGCCCGCGAGCCGCAAGACCGCGCCGTCGGCGATGGTTTTCGTCGCCGCACCGCTGAAGGCGACGTCCGAGTTGATCTGCGCCCCGCCGCTGGTCAGGGCGAACGTGCCGCCCATCATTACCGGCGTGCCGCTCAGTCGATTGACGAAGCCGATTGGGCTGCCCGACATCGTCAACTCGCCCAGCATCGCCCAACTCGGCTGGCTGTCTAGATTGACCAACAGGTTGCCCTGCAACGAGCCGATGTTCACCGAGCCGTTGAACGCACCGCCAGGCGACGTATCGATCGAACCGATATTCAGCGTCAGTAGGTGATTCACGTTCCACGCGACGCTCTCGTTTCCGTCGAAGTCAAATACGTCGGCGTCGATCGCGCTCGCGGCGCTGACCGTCGCGTCTCCGAGCTGACGCGCGACGCCCGTCACCGAAATCGACCCGGTCCAGTCCGTCTCGCCCGCGAAGCTGACAAAACCATCGGCCGAGCTGTTGCTGGCCGTAGTAAACTCGCCGCCATCCACCGTCGTTTCACCGGCAAAGACGATCTGCGCATCGCTCGCCATCGCGAACGAACCGCCGTTGATCTCGGTCGTGTTGATCGCCGGCCCCTCGCCGAAGCGCAGGGCGCTGCCCGGCTCGACATTGATCACCGCGCTCGCGTCGATCGACACCGGCGCTTCGAACCGCATCTCGACACCATCGCCGCGCACGTCGAGCAATCCGCCCAGCGAAAAATCACCGCCGCGAATGCGTGCAAACGTGCCCGCCGGCGGATTGAAGCCGACCACGCGAATCGCGCTCGGCCCATCGCTCGCCCATCCGTCGGCGAGTTGCATCCACAAATCGCCTTCCGGCGCGAGGAAAATTTCGCCGCTGAACGGATCGGCCAGATCAGTGCCGACTACCGAGATCGTGCCCGCGTTGAACACGCCCAGATGCAGCTCGCCGTCGCCCGACGGACCGTCGAGATCGAAGCTGCCATCGGCATACTGATTCAGCACGAGGCTCTCGCCCGTCAGCACGCGCAGCTGGCCGTTGTTCACCAACGTGTTGCCGCTGCCCCATAGTTCGACGTTGCCGTGACCGACCACGCTCGGCGACGCGTCGGCGGCATTCAGCCGCAAAACGCCGTTGACGCGCAGGTCCGCGCCGTCGTGAAACTCAACTCGACCGGCGTCACTGAGGATGAGATCATTCGTTTCCAACTCGAAACCGGTATCCTCGAACAAGCGAATTTGCGACGTGAACGAGTTGAGCCCGATCGTGTTTCGCCCGGATACGCTGGTGTTGCCGTTCACCGTCAGCGCCCCGCCGTCGATTTGCAGGCTCATGCCGTCGGTGACGACGAGCCCCGCGACGGTGTCGTCCACGTCCATGAAAACCGTGTCATTTTCAGCCGTCGCCAGATCGCCGATCCGTGCAGTCGCGTCCGGCGGCGGGGTGCCGACGGGCAGCCAGTTGCCGCCGATCGACCAGAAATTGAAGCCGGCGTTCCATGAGCGATCCTGCGCGCTCGCACTCGGCGCGAGTGCCGCGCCGAGCAGCACCGCTACACCGACTTTTCGATTTGCCGAGTGCCGTGCGACGACACTCACATTCGACAGAAACTTCCGCATCGCGTTTTCCTCACTGAATACTGCGGCCGCTTGGCCGTGTGCCATCGCCGACGCCTCATGCGCCGACGGAGAGAACGCGACGAACGGGCCATGGTCGCGCCAAGAAAATTCACGATTGAAGCAACGTCGGGTGCCGTGCGAAATCGTAGGGTGGGCATCGCCCACCAATTCACCGCGTACACGCGGGCGTTTCACCACCGGAAAAATGGTGGGTGATGCCGGGTGCCATTCCGATGAGCGGTACTCCGCCGTCGGCATGCATTGGAAGTGCCCCGGCGCACGGTGGGCATCGCCCACCAATTCACCGCGTACGCAGGGGCATTTCACCTCCGGCGAAATGGTGGGCGATGCCCACCCTACGGCTGTTTGCTCACGCCACGCCGCGCCAATACACTCTCTCTTTCGCCGATGCGTGCCACATCGGCGACTCACAAACGGAAAACCGCCCATGCCCAACATCCTCGCCGGAAGAATCGACGCCGCGGGCAAGCGACTCGCCATCGTCGTCGCACGCTGGAACGAATTCGTCACCAAACGTCTCGCCGAGGGTGCGGTGGAGTCGATCCTGCGCAGCGGCGGGCGCGATGAAGACATCACGCAGGTCTGGGTTCCCGGCTCGTTCGAAATCCCCCTCGCCGCCAAGGCCCTCGCCGAAAGCGGTCGCTTTGACGCGGTGATCTGTCTCGGCTGCCTGCTCAAGGGTGAGACGATTCACTTTGACCTGATCGCTGCCGAAGCCGCCAAGGGCATCAATCAGGTCGCGCTTTCGACCGGCGTGCCTGTCACGCTCGGCGTCATCACGGTCGATACGCTCGAACAGGCGATCGAGCGCGTCGGCGGAAAACACGGCAACAAGGGCAGCGAAGCCGCGCTGGCCGCGATCGAGATGATCGGCGTACTCGACGCCATCAACGCCCCGAAACTCGCCAAGCGCGCAGGGCGGGTATAACGCCGCATGATCACACGTCGTCGCAGCCAAGCCCGCATGCTCGCCCTTCAGGGGCTTTGCGCCTATGAAGCCGTGGGCGAGAAATTCGATCTGTTCTTCGCGTCGTTTCTGTCCGATCCCGAGGTTTTGGACGATCTGGGCATCGAGGGACCGCTCGAAGAAGAGACGCGCAGCTTCGCCTTCACGCTCGCCCGCGGCGCATGGGTGGCGATGGCAGCGCTCGACGAGTTGATCGAAAAAACCGCGACACACTGGCGCATCGGTCGCATGACGCCGGTCGATCGCAACATCCTGCGGCTCGGCTTGCACGAGTTGCGTACGCAGCCGAGTACCGCCGCTGAGGTGGTCATCACCGAAGCAATCGAATTGGCCCGTCACTTCGGCGACACCGACTCCCCCGCGTTCGTGAACGGCGTGCTCGACGCGGTCTACAAGACCGGCGTACGCGGTGAAGCGCCGGCGAATTAGCCGCGTCTCCGGTTGCCCCTACCCGCACGAACCTGCTAAAGTTCCACGGTCCGCATCGCCTCGACGGCTGTTATCGCGTAGGCCGCGCGGCTAAGCTACTGGGGTCAAGGATGACCGCCGCATGAAAACTCTCCGTATTACCGTCCTCGCCGGCGGCCCCAGCGCCGAGCGCGAAGTCAGCTTGGTCTCGGGCAAGGCGATCGCCGACGCGCTCGCCGCGCGCGGTCACAGCGTCCACCTCGCCGACATCGGCCCGGAAAATCTCGCCGCACTCGACCGCCCCGCCGATGTGATCTTTCCCGCGCTGCACGGCACATGGGGCGAAGACGGCAAGCTCCAAAAAATTCTCGAACAGCGCGGCCTGCGATTCGTCGGCTGCGGCTCGCGCGCGTCCGCGACGGCGATGGACAAGGTGATGACCAAGCAGGTCGCGATCGATCTCGGTATCGACACCGCTCCATATGAGGTGGTCACGTCAGCGGCAAATTGCACGCTCGGCGCGCCGTGCGCCGTGAAGCCCGTCGATCAAGGCAGCAGCGTCGCGACCACGATGGTCAAGAAAACCGAAGACCTGAAAGCGGCGATCGAAAAGACCATAGCGATCTTTGGCCGGGCGCTCGTCGAACGATTTATCGAAGGCGAAGAACTAGCCCAGGGTGTCGTCGGCGGACAGGCGATGCCGCCGGTCGTGATTCGCCCAAAACGCGAGTTTTACGATTACGAGGCGAAATATCACTCCGACGACACCGAATACGTGCTGGACACCGGCTACCCCGCCCCGCTGTTGGAGCGGATCGCCGCCGACAGCAAGCGGCTGTTTGAGGCGCTCGGCTGTCGGCATCTGAGTCGCGTGGACTGGATCATCGACCGCGGCCAAAAGCCGTGGCTGCTTGAGATCAACACGATGCCCGGCTTCACCAGCCACTCGCTTTTACCGCGGGCGGCGGGTCGTGCGGGCATCAGTTTCGGAGAATTGTGTGAGCGGCTGGTTCGCATGGCACTGGAGGGCGCCGCATGAGCCTGATGCGGCCCAAGACCAAGGCCAAGCCGACCGCACCGCCGCGACCGACCGCGCCGGGCGTGGTGCTCGGCGCGTTTCTGCGACACAACTGGCGACCGATCGGCATCCTGCTCGGCTGGGTGCTCGGCTTGGGCGGCGTTGCGTATGGCCTGCATCGCATGGAGCCGATGGCACGCTCGACCGTGCGCGGCGAGACGCGGATCGAGATCGCGAATCTGCCCGGCTGGCTGAACGACCCGAATTGGCAACACGTATTGAAAGACGTGATCGCGAGCGTGCCGGACGTGTATCCGGATACACAAATTTACGACGATTCGGTGTGCAAATGGGTCGCCGATCACATTGCGGCGTCGCCGTGGGTGGCGAAACTCGAACGAGTGACCAAGGCCAACGACGGTCGCGTGCTGGTATATGCCGAGTTTCGCAAGCCGTTCACGCTGATCGAGCGCGGCGAGCGGGCGTATCTGATCGACCGTGCGGGCACGTTGCTGCCGTCGTCAATTTCGACGCGCGACGTGGCGTACGATCAGTGGATCACGATTCGCGGTGCGAAAGCAGCGTCGCCGCAGATCGGCTCGGTCTGGCCCGGCGCGGATGTGCAGGACGGCCTCAAACTGGCCGACTTTTTGATGCGCGTCGAGAGCAACGGGCAGTTGCCGGTGCGGCCCTATCTGCGCAGCGTCGACGTGAGCCAGCACGATCCCAAGATTCGGCAACTGCGTATCCTCATGAGCAAACCCGGAGCCTTTGTGTTCTGGGGAGTGCCGCCGCATGAGGAATATGGCGTCGAAGCGACCGCCGAGCGCAAACTCGCCGCGCTGTGTGAAGAATCGAAAATCCGCGCGTGGGTCACGAGTGGCGAGTCGATCGACATTCGCGCCGGCGAGTGGGCGGATCGACTGGTCGAAAAACCGGCGCCGTGACGCGTGCGCATGGTTTCCGCATCCGTACCCCGAGCGCGAGCGAGTGGGGTAACGTGCTCAGAGTATCGAGTATCGAGTATCGAATAGCGAGTGGATACATAGGCAACCGAACGCGAAGCGCCAGCGAGTGCCCGCTCGCGCAGCGAGCACGAACCGAGCCCCGACCGTAAGGGAGGGGTTGTGTTCGACACTTGGAGCGTTCCGCACTGACGAACGGGTGTCCGACTTGGCGACGCACCCAGCCCGCTCGCGCTCGGGGTTCGGAATTTTGTGGAGAACTGGCGATGAATCCCGAACAGATTCTCTCCGCGCTGCTGGCCACCTGGCATGAACATGTGAAACTGCCCGAGCAGTGGGCCTGGGCCACGCTCGGCATTCCCGCGATCGTCGCGCTCAGCGGACTCATCATAATGTGGCGCGGCGCACGCTGGGCACCTGGCGTACTGGGCGTCGCGCTGGCCGGCGTCGGTCTGCTCGGCGGGCATCAGGCATCGGTCACCTGGCAACTGCCGCTCGGCCCGTCGCTTGGCGGCGGCGCACTTGTCGGCTTGATCGCCGGCGTGTGGATGTTCCGCTTCTGGCAGGCACTGCTGCTCGGCATCGGTGCGGCAACCACCGGCGCCGTAGTCTACTACGTCCGCGACCTGACGCCGGCGGTCAGCCAGTGGCTCGGCGATGGGCACGAAATCACGCTTCGCCCCGCCGGCACGGTCGTCGGCGACAACGCGGGCGCATCGCTGCGCACCGAAATCGCGAGCCTCTGGCAACACCTGTCAGCGAACGTGCCGAGCTTCGAATTCAACATGTACACGATCACCGTCGCGGCGGGCGTCGCGGGCATCTTTTTCGGATGGATGCTGCCGCGTGCGTCGCGAGCGCTCTGGGCCGCGACGCTCGGCACGATGAGCGCCGGCATCGGCGTCACCGCCGTCATGCAAAAGGTCGCGCCCGAGCAGTTGCAATTGCTGCTCAATAACAACACGGTCGCATGGGCGGTCGTCGGTTCAGCCTGGGCGATTTCGTTCGCGCTCAACTATGCATCGGTGCGGCCCCGACCGGTGAAGCCCGCCGATGCGGAAGGCGAGACTGTTCCGGCGGCAGCGTGACGCCGTTCGGCTATGCCAATGCCGGCACGCCAGCACTCGCGGCATTCTCTGTCGTCGCACTCGCCTCATGGTCCACCGCCGGCTTGTGCGTCGCCGCGATCAGCGAATAGAACACCGGCACGACAAACAGCGTGAACATGGTGCCGACCGTCATGCCCGCCACGAGCACCGTGCCGATGCTATTCCGCGCCTCCGCGCCCGGGCCGCTGACCAGCACCAGCGGCAGGTGGCCGAACACCGTCGCCGCCGACGTCATCAGCACCGGACGCAAACGCGTCTGCGCCGCCTCGCGCAGGGCATCGAGCTTCGCGAGGCCGCGCTCTTGCAGCGTGTTCGCGAACTCGACGATCAGGATGCCGTTTTTGGCGATCAGCCCGACCAGCGTGATCAGCCCGACTTGCGAATAAATGTTGATCGTCGTCAGGTCGAGGAAGCTGAACAGCAGCGCGCCGGAGATCGCCAGCGGCACCGAGCCCAGCAGTACGATCAGCGGATCGCGAAAACTGTGAAACTGCGCCGCGAGCACGAGATAGATCATCACCAGCGCCACACCCAGCGTGACCGTCAGCGCCGCACTCTCACGGCGAATCTGGCGCGACTCGCCGCCGTAGTCGATCACCATGCCCGGGCCGATCACCTGAAGCGCCGCGGCTTCGAGTTCGGCGAGTCCCTCGGCCTTGGTCATGCCGGGCTGCACGCCGCCGAAAATCCTGACCGCGTTACGTTGTTGAAAACGATTGAGCGTGCGCGGCGCATTGCTCGTCTCAATTCGCGCGAACATCGAAACCGGCACCAATCGCCCGCTGGGAGTTTTGACCTTTAGATCGAGCAGCGGTCCGACGCTGGCCCGACCTTCGTCGCCGATCTGCGGAATCACGCGGTAGCTGCGATCAAAATAGTTGAATCGGTTCACGTATCCGCCGCCGAGCAGCGTTCCGAGCTCCTGACCGACGGATGCGAGATCGAGGCCCAGATCTGCGATCTGCTCGCGGTCGAGAATGACGCGCGCCTCGGGCAAGTCGACCTTCAGATCGGTATCGACATACAGGAACTTCCCGCTTTTCAGGCCCTTGTCGATGATTGCGCTCGCCGTGTCTAGCAATTGCTCCGGCGGGGCATCGGATTGCAGAATCAGCTCGACGTCGTACTGCCCAGGCGACGGCAGCGGCGGATCGAGCCGCGGAAAAACCTGCAAGCCGGGAACGCGTGACACCGCGCCGTACACTTCCTGGTAGATCTCCTCGGTCGATCGCGTGCGATCGCGCCAGTCCTTGGTCGAGAATCCGCCGAAGCCGCCCCACGACGCAGTCAGCGACCAGGTGAATTTCGCCTCGGGAAACGAGCGGAGGATCTTCTCAACCGCGAGCGACTCGGCATCCGCCGCGGCGAGCGTGGCGTCGGGTGCCGCGGCCATGAACATGCTGATGTGGCTCTGGTCCTCGACCGGTGCCAGCTCGCTGCGCGAGTTCATGTACAGCGGCACCGCTGCGACCGCGACCAGAAGCGACGCGAGCACGATCGCGCCGCGCATCTGCAGCGCCACGTCGAGCATCGCCGCGTACACGCGCCGAACCCAATCGAATCCGGCATTCACCCAGCGCGTCAGCGCCGTTTGCTTGCCATGCTCGCGCACGGCATAGGCGCTGAGTACCGGCGACAGCGTGAGCGCGACCACGCCCGACACGACCACCGCCGCGGCCAGCGTGATCGCGAATTCGAGAAACAGCGAACCGGTCAGGCCGCCCTGAAACCCGATCGGTGCGTACACGACCGCGAGCGTGATCGTCATCGCGATGATCGGACCCAGCAGCTCGCGCGCACCGATCAGCGCGGCCTGAATGCGCGGCTTGCCCGCGCGAACGTGTCTCTCGACGTTTTCGACGACGACGATCGCGTCATCGACCACCAGTCCGACCGACAGCACGATCGCGAGCATCGATAGCAGATTCAGACTGAACCCCAGCGCGTACATGACCAGCCCAGCACCGATCAGCGACACCGGCATCGCCAGCAGCGGCACGAGTGCCGTGCGAATCGAACCCATGAACAAGAAGACGACCACGCCGACGATCAGAATCGTCTCGCTGAGCGTCTTGGTGATTTCCTTGAGTGCGTCCTCCATGAATCGCGTCGCGTCATAGGCCATTTGCATATCGATGTCTTTGGGCAACGTCGGGCGGATGCGCTCCATCTCGGCCCGCAGGCGATGAGCGACCTCGATCTCGTTCGACCCGACGAGCGGCCAGACGCCAAGGTAGACCGCTTCACGATCGCCGTACTTGGCGATCATATCAGCTTCTTCCGCGCCGAGTTCGACGCGGGCCACGTCGCTGAGTCGCACGATTGCGCCTTCACGTTCGGCGACGATCAGGTCCTGGAACTCGGCCACCGTTCGCAGGTCGGTGTTGGCCAGCAGGTTCACCTGAACCAATCGGCCCTTGGTCTGCCCAACGGCGGCGAGATAGTTGTTTCGGCGAAGTGCCGACGTAACGTCGCCCGGCGACAAGTTGAGCGCCGCGAGCCGATCCGGATCGATCCAGACGCGCATCGCCAGTTGCCGACCTCCCTCGACCGTGACGCGCTGCACGCCGGCCAGCGTCGAAAACTGCGGCTGCATGGTGCGCACAAGCCAGTCGGTAATTCCGGGCACGTCGCGCTCGGTCGAGGTGAAGCTCAAATAGAACGACGCGTATGGCCGATCGGCGCGCTGCACCTCGACCATCGGCGGCTCGGCGTCGCTCGGTAACTCCGAACGCACCTGCTGCAAGCGTGCGGTGACTTCGGCCAGCGCAGCCGTGCCGCTATGGTTGAGCTTGAGCCGAATCGTGATGGTACTCACGCCGGCGCGGCTCGACGACTCAATGTGATCGACGCCCGCGATCTGTGCGACCGCCCGCTCGATCGGCGTGGTGAGAAAGCCGCGGACGGTTTCGGCACCCGCACCGTAATAGACGGTGGTAATGATGATCGACGGGCTTTCGATCTTGGGAAATTGCTGAACCGGCAAACTGGTCAGCGCGCGCCAGCCCAGCAGGACGATCACCAGGTTTACCACGATCGCAAGCACCGGATGCTTGATGAAAATATCGGTGAAAGAACGCATGTCGATTCCTGTGGGCTTCTCGTTTCGCGCAAACTCGATGGCAACACCTGCCGACGCTACGGCCGCGCCGCACTGACATCGGCCGGCTTGCCCGCGGTGACCGCGACCAGCGCCGCGTCGCGCAGCTTGAACGAACCCAACGCGGCGACGCGTTCGCCGACGCGTACGCCGGAGAGCAGAAGCACGTCGTCGCCGATCATCGTTCCGGCCCGCACCGGCCGCACGTACGCGCGCAATTTCCCCGTGTCATCCGCCGCGATGACGAATACGTGATCGCCAGCGGGGCCTTTTCGCAGCGCGCTGACCGGCACGGCGACGACGCGCAGTTCCTCGCCGACGGGTACGCGCACGCGCACCGATGCTCCGGGCGACGGGACGCCGGCCGCAGGCAGCTTTGCCCGAACCCGGGCATTGCGTGTCTGCGGATCGATGCGCGCGTCGATTGCGACGATCCGCGCCGCCGTGTCTTCGCCTCCCTGGGAGAAGACATCGACGAAATCGCCCTCGCGCAGGCCCATTGCCACCTGCTGCGGCACGGTGAAATCGACGTGAACGTCATCGTCGACGCCTTGAAGCGTCGTCAACTCGGTGCCTTCTTCGAGGTATTGGCCGACGTGGATGTCGGTCATACCCACACGCGTGCGAAACGGCGCGCGAATGGTCTTCTTGGCGATCAGCGCCTTGGTTCGCGCCACGTTGGCCAGTGCCACCTCACGCTCTGAGCGCACTCGGTCAAGCTCGACGGTTGCGGCGTTTTCGCTGTTGCGCAGCGCGTTGATGCGTTCGAATTCCGACTGTGCAAACGCCGCCTGCGCCTCGTGCGCCGCGAGCTCGGCCTCTTCGACTGACACATCGAGCGCCACAAGCACCGTGCCTGCATCGACGACCGATCCGGGAATGAGTGCGGCCTCTTTGATCGTGCCCGCGAGTTCGTTGCGCAGCGTGATCGAGCGCGTCGCCAGTACCGTGCCGACCGATACGGTCGATCGACGATACTCGCGCGGCTGCGCGATCGCCGCCGTGATCGACTCAGGCATTTCCGGGAAACTCTCGGCTGTGATTCGCGCCGCTTCGTTCGTTCGCTGCTTCCATTGCGCGAGCGCGAATGCCACTCCGGCCAATGCGCCGAGCAGTACCACGCCACCCATCCAACCCGTCCGCGTCATTCGATTGGTCCTTCAACTCTGCCCGAAAACGACAATGCGCACTGAACACCGCGCACTGAACACTAGGCACTATGCACTGCTAGTCGCGTAGCCGCAGCGCATCAAATAGTCTTCCAGCGTGGTCCGCACGCGCACCACGCGCGCCTGATCCAGCGGCACAAAACCCAGAATCCAATCGAGCCACAGCCCGTCGAGCGCAGCCGCCACCGTCTCGCCCACGCCGGGCGGCAAGCCGTCCTCGGCGATGAGCCGATGCAGATCGGCGTACACTTCGCGCATCGGCTGGATCAACGAAGGGTTTTGCGCCAGGGCCGCAAACACCGCCGACGTGCTCCGTCGCAATTCTTCGGTCCAACACTTTGCGTCCGACAGACAGTGGGTGAGCAGCGCCCGCGCGAGCCGCCCAGGCCCGGCGGTTTCCCGCTGATACGCCTCGGTGAAACAGCGCCGCCAATTCGCCGCCGTTCGCGTCACCATCGCCTCAATCAGACGGTCCTTACTCGGAAAGTGGTGCAACAAACCGCCTTTGCTGACTCCCGCCTCCGCCGCAACGGCGTCCAGGGTCAGGTTCGCAATACCCTGCCGCGCCACGACCGCCTCGGCTGCGGTGATGAGTCGATCGGTCGGCGACAGACTCACTGTACTTTCAACGCCCACGTTCACTGCTCCAATCCGCAAGGACGGCCCGTCGCTTTGCGGCGAAGCAAGTATACACCGTCCAGACGGTCCGTGGAAACCGGCCAGACGGTTTTTGGGTTATGTTAGCATTCAGAACACGACGCGCTGATTACGACGCGCATTGCCTCCCGACCGGCGATGGGCCCAATCGCCCACGACGACCGGCACAGTATGACTCGCGAGCGCTTGCGACTGGCCCGATCGAGCTCGCGGGTTTGCAGTCGAACGATGAATCTGTTCCTTTCGAATGCTCCGTTCGTCCTGAAAATCAAACGCTACAATCATCGCGCTGGGCGAAGTCCAAGTCATCACGCAACACGATCGCACACCGCTGACACAAGAAGGAGGCGACCTATGCTTCGACGACTCGTCGTGTCTGGACTCACGCTCTGCCTATCAGTTTCATCGCTACGTGCCGATGTCTCGATCTCATTCTTCGACACTGTCAAAGCAGTCGACCTTACGCAGACTTCGGAACTGCCGCCGACCGACTCGCCGAACTGGTTCGCGTATTTCCGCGTTTTCTGGGATGGCAGCTTCACCGACCCCAACAAACCAAACGAGCCGAATGATCCGAACGGCCCGCCGACGATCTTTGGCCCGCGATATGTCCGCGTCAGCTATGACAGCCCGCTGTCCCCGATCATGCTCGACGTGGGCAATTTCTCGCACATCGGCTTCGTCGGTAGCTGGCTCACCAAAGGCGAGTTGGATGATGCCGTTCCCAACGGCGACTACACCTTCACGCTGGCTCGCGGCTTCGGACCCGAGGACGCGACAATCACGATTCCCGGCGATCTCTACGCGCGTCAGCCGCGGCTGGTCGACGAAACGCACACCTTCCTGCAAGGCATGGACCCGACGCGCGACTTCGAGTTTCGGATCAACGGTTTTGAAGCAGTGCCGGGCGCGAATTTCAACGCGACCTATCTGTTCGTATTTGAGCAAGGCGGATCGACCAGCGTCCATGCCGACGCGTGGTTCAGCGATCCGGGTCGCCAAGAGTTCATCATCCCCGCCGACACGCTGCAACCCAACACGGCCTACCTCGCGTACGTCACGTACAGCTCGCGACTCGAAACGCCGGACGCGGGTTTCGGCGGGACGTCGTCGGTGATTTTCGACATGACCACGCGGGCGGACTTCACCACCGGCGGCGGCGCTCTGCCGGGTGACGTGGATGGCGACGGCGATGTCGATCTGACCGATCTCGCGATCCTGCTCTCCAGCTTCGGCCTCTGCTCAGGGGCCGGCGGCTTTGACGCTCGCGCGGATTTCCACGGCGACAACTGCGTAAACCTCACCGATCTGGCGACGCTGCTGACGAATTTCGGGCTGTGATCGTGCGTGTCGAGTATCGCACCGCGAGTAGCGGGCGAAGCCGCTCGCTACCCACCGCAATGTCGAAACCGCGGGTCGAGTGAGATACCGTTGTTCTCCGCCCGCAAAACGGGCACGGGGGCAAGACGAGTTTCCGCCATCGTATTGCCTGGTTTTCTGTCGAGAACGAGATGTCTCCGGAGTAGACTGATGCCATTCCGCACGCGTCTCGCCCTCTGATCTTTCGAAGAGTACGCGCGCGGCACTTCGGAGACATCCATGCGCGCCCCGACTACCGTGGTCACGGTCTGTAGCATTGTGCTAATTGTGTGCACCACCAGATCTCAGTTGCACGCCGCCGATCCACCGCTGCGCTTGCAGAGCATCGTCGGCGGACTCACGCAGCCGATCTTTGTCACGCACGCGCCAAATGACCCATCGCGGCTGTTCATCATCGAGCAGCGCGGCAAGATCAAAATTCTCCGCAACGGCGCGCTGCTGCCCACTCCCTTTGTCGATGTCGGCCCGCTGATGACCGGCTCGGACGGGTATGTGCTCGAATATGGCCTGCTCGGACTCGCGTTTCATCCCGACTTTGAGAACAACGGGTATTTCTATGTGAACTACACGGTCGGGACGGTCAGTAACGCCGACACCGTCATTTCGCGTTTCCGCGTTTCGCAGGCGAACCCAAACATCGCCGACCCGGCCTCGCGGCAACAAATTCTCCGCATCCCCTACACCCTGCGCAACCACCGTGCCGGCTGGATCGACTTCGATGACGACGGCTATCTCTACATTCCCACGGGCGACGGCGGCGAACAAGATCCGCAGAACAACGCCTCCAACCGAGCCGTGCTCATGGGCAAAATTCTGCGCATCGACGTGAACGGCCCCGACGGCGACCCCGGAACAGCCGACGACGACGGTTTTCCCGCCGACAGCAACAAGCACTACCACATTCCCGCGACCAATCCGTTCGTCGGGCAGGTCGGCGTCGCGCCCGAGATTTTCGCCTTCGGCCTGCGAAACGCCTGGCGCTGCTCGTTCGATCGCGAGACCGGCGACATGTGGATCGGCGATGTCGGCCAACTCGCACGCGAGGAAATCGACCTGATCCCCGCAGGCACGAGCGGCACGTTCTTTGGCTGGCGTTGCATGGAAGGCAATCTGCCGACGGGTTACGCCGGCTGCACGAGTCCGCTGCCGCCATCGACGCCGCCGGTGTACGACTATCCGCGCAGCCAGGGCACGGCGGTCATCGGCGGCTACGTGTATCGCGGCTGCGCCATGCCCGCCCTGCGCGGAACGTACTTTTTCGGCGATTGGAACAACACCATCTGGTCGTTCCGCTACGAGGGCGGCGGCGTGACGAATTTCACGAACCGCCGACCCGAATTGCCGATCGCGTCGACGCTCGTCTCGTTTGGCGAGGACTTCTTCGGCGAACTGTACGTCTGCCGTTGGACGTCGACTCAGGGCCAGTTCGGCGAGCTGTTCAAAATCGTGCCGGTCACGCCCGAACCCGCGGGCGATGTCGATTGTGACGGCGACGTGGACCTGACCGACCTCTCGACGTTGCTCGGCACGTTTGGTTTGTGCGGCGGCACGCCCGGCTTTGTCGCGACTGCGGATTTCAACGCAGACGGCTGCGTCGATCTGCCCGATCTGGCGGTTCTGCTGGCGAATTTCGGGCTGTGAGGGGAAGTATCGAGTAGCGAATAGCGAATAGCGAGTTGAGTAGCGAACGGCCCGCGTCTTTTCTCAACTCGATACTCGCTACTCGATACTCGCTACTCACCCATTTCCGCCGTCTCTCGATTGCAGTATCCTGCCCCATCATGTCCAAATTTCGCGATCACGTACCGACAGCGACCGGCGATCTCGCCTCGCCGCCCGAGGGCGATCTGAAGCCGTATGAGGTTTTTGTCCAGCTCGAACGCGGCAAGGCACACGCGCACGCGGGCAGCGTGGACGCCGCCGACGATCAGATGGCGCTGCTCTTCGCCCGCGAGCACTACGGACGCGATCAGGAATGCGTGCAGGTCTGGGTCGTGCCGCGCAGTGCGATCGTGCGGACAGACTATGACAAGGATCTCGTGTTCCGGCTCACCGATCAGAGCTACCGCTTTGCGAAAGGCTACAACGTCGGCGAGAAGTGGAAGCAGTACATGTCGGCGAAGGAATACACGGAGTACAAGAAAGAGGACATCAAGGAGCACTTTTGAGGCGGGCGATCTGGCTTTGGGCGTGTGACTTGCGGGGCGAGTTTGCGGCGCTCGGTGCGACGGATCAACGCGCGGTGTGGAGTGCGCTTTGGTCTCGGCTAATGTGGGACTGGCGGCTAATCGTATTTGGCGGCTTGATGGGTGGCCTCATCGGCTCAGTTGGCCCGCTGCTCGCGAGAAGACTGATGGTTGTTCTGGTCCCGTACAGTGGCGAAGCCGCCGCATGGCTCGCGTATCTGATCGCGATCTTCGGCGTCGCGTTCCTCGTGCAAATCGGCCTACTAACACTCATTCGACCGCACGTTCAACGCATGTTTCGGCATGAGGTTCGATCGATCGGAATACGCGTTTGCGTGGCGTGCGGTTACGACCTTCGCGCCGCCGCCGCGACGGCGAATTGTCCGGAATGTGGCACGCTCGATCAGCATACGAAGTCGCTCAGCGATCCGACCTGAAACACCGTGAACATTGCGAGGTGCGATGAAACCTCCGTTGCTGTTTCGACTTTCAGATTTGACCGAGGAATGGGAGCGAATCCCTGAGCAAAGCCGGCTTGATATCAGCACGAAGACAGCGAGCCGCTTCCAGGGTGCCTATTACTTCTTTGCCTTGGCGGGCTTCATCGTCGGCGGCGGGGAGTTGGCGCGAATCGTGCTTGGTCCGTTGCGTGCGCCGCTCGTCGGATCGCTGGGCGTACGGCTGGGAGAGCTTTGTTACCAAGCGATCTCCGGCCTGCTCCTCTTGACGACACTCTTTGCGGCGCTCTGGGTCGGTCGCCGCCGAACGCAGCGCCTATTCCGAGAAGAGTGTCGGCGTGCGGGACAGCGGGTCTGCATCGCGTGCGGCTACGACCTGCGCGGCCAACCGGAGCGAACCCGCTGCCCGGAGTGCGGTTCGTCCGAACACATGATCGCCTGAGCGGCTTGTGATACACTGACCCTTCAGTCGCATGTGCAGTGCGTACGTGTGCCCGGTGTCCCGTTGTCCCGCGCCCAGATCGACAAAAAGGCCGAGAATGGATCAACTTCCCAAACAACTCGAAGCCTCCCTCACCGACCTCTTACTGAGCATCGCCGACGACAAATTCATCCTCGGCCATCGCAATGCCGACTGGACCGGCCTTGGCCCCATGCTCGAAGAGGACATCGCCTTCGCATCGCTCGCGCAGGACGACCTCGCACACGCGATGGGCCTCTACGAAATGATCGCCGGCTTCAGCGGCGGTCGGGCCGATGCGATCGCGTATGGCCGCACGCCCGAGCAATATCGCTGCGCCCAACTGGTCGAGCTGAGCGACGAGTTCGATTGGTCGGTCGCCATCGCGCGGCAATTTTTCTGCGACCATTTTGATCAGTTGCGCCTCGGCCGCCTCGCCAGCAGCAACTACAAGCCGCTGCGCGACCTCGCCGCCCGGCTCTTTGCCGAAGAACGGCTCGCGATCGGGCATGCCGATCAGTGGGTCGTGCGGCTCGGCAAAGGCGGCGACGACGCGCGGGGGCGCATGCAAGCCGCCCTGACCCGGCTCGCCCCACTCGCGACCGCCCTGTTCGAACCGACTGCCGGCGTCGAGCAACTGGAATCGGCGGGAATTTACCCGCGCGGCACTGCGGATATGTATGATCAATGGGAGAGTGCGATCGAAAACGTGGTCGAGGCGGCGACGCTCGAACTCTCGTTGCCCCGTGCGGATTTTTTGAAGCCCGCCGGCCGTCGCGGCGTCCGCAGCAACGAATTCGCCGCCCTGCACACGGAGATGACCGAGGTCTACCGCGTGGAGCCGGAAGCGAGTTGGTAGCAAGGTCGAAGGCCGAGGGGCGAAGGACGAAGCGCGATCGCCAGCACCAACCCCAACGCTTCAACGCGCCGTCGGTCCATAGTGACGTTGGGCACAGGGATTTCGGCATTCGGCCTTCGACCTTTTGGCCTTGCGCGAGTACGATCGATGAACGTCCAAGATGTACGGGCGACGCTGGCAACGGTCCTCGATCCCGAGATGCCGATCAACATCGTTGATCTCGGGATCGTGACCGATGTGCGCGTCCACTCCGACAACCAAGCATGCACTGCGCACGACGCGGACGCTCCGAGTGTCAGTCACGGCTCGGCCCCCGCAATCCAAAATCCAAAATCCAAAATCCAAAATCCCGAAGCGTGTCGCGTCGAAGTGGACATCACCCCCACCTTCATCGGCTGCCCCGCGCTCGATGTGCTGCGCGAAGAGATCGAGTGGAAGCTGCGCACGCTCGGTGCGACCGACATTCGCGTGCGTTTCGTGAACGACCCGCCCTGGTCGGTCGAGCGCATCACCGACGCCGGCCGCGAGGCACTTCGCAAACACGGCGTCACCGTCCCCCAGCGCGGCTCGCTGCAAAAAACCGTCGGTCCGGACGGCTCGCCGATCGTCCCGCTGACGATCGGTGGCTCGCCCGCATTCGCCGCGTGCCCCTATTGCGGCAGCGACCAGACGCACATGGAAAGCCAATTCGGCCCGACGCGCTGCCGCATGATCTACTACTGCGACGCGTGCCGAAATCAGTTTGAGCACATGAAGCCGGTGTAGAATGGTGCGGGAGGTTGGCGATGCGCCCCGATGACCTGCTTGCCAAACTGAATGACCTGCCATTCCGGCCCTTCCGGATTCACTTGTCCGACGGCAGCGTGTTCAACGTCGTGCAGCCCGGCATGGTCATGGTCGGCATCGCCACCGCCGTTCTGCCGCGGCAGTTTGTGAAGCTGCCCGACGGCACCGAGATCGCCGATACCTGGCGCACGATTTCACTCAAGCACATCGTGCAACTCAGCGACGTCGACGAAAAACGCAACGGCCACCGCCGGCGGAAGCGGTGAAGACATGCGACGCGAACGGCCATCGGCTTCGCACCCGACTTTGTGGAGCTGCCGCCCTCGGCTGCTTTTATTGCGTCCCACACGAACACATGCCGATTGCTGAGTACCGCCATCGGCATGGCACTCGGCACCCGGCGCATGAAGCCGGTGTAGAATGACGCGGGAGGTTGGCGATGCGTCCGATCGATCTTCAAAAGCGACTGGAAGATCAGCCCTTCCAACCCTTTCGAATCCACTTGACCGACGGCACCATTATCAATGTCGAGCGGCCAGGGATGGTCATCATTGGAATCGCCACGGCCGTGCTGCCGACGGAGTATCAAGTCGATACGGACGGCGCGCGGGTCGCGGCCGATTTCCGCACGATCAACCTTCGCCATATCGTGCAATTCAGCGACGTTCGGTCGAAGAGCAACGGCCACCGGCGACGGAAGCGTTGAAGACATGCTACGCGAACGGCGATCGGCTTCGCACCCGCCTCTGTGGAGCTGCCGCCCTCGGCTGCTTCTCTTTGCGACCCACGCAAAGACATGCCGATTGCGGAGTACCGCCATCGGCATGGCACCCGGCGACGTCTCGGCCAAATCCAATGGTCACCGCCGCGGCAAGCGTTGACGGTTCGAACCAGCGAGGCGATGTCATGCGAGATCGAACAATCGAATCGCTTCACCCGCGCGTCGCCGCCACGTTCGCGCTCATTCCGTTGACGTTTGGCGTGGTAATCGGTGCGTATCTCCTACTCAGCGAATACTGGGTGTCAGCGGGTGGGTGGATCCTTTTGCTTGGCGTTGTCCTCGGGCCGGCTTTTGTGTTCTACGGTGGATCCCTGCTCATCTGGTGGCCGACCGTGCGCTGGACGCGGCGTAAGCTGATCGGAACACTCGTTACCACTCTTCTGTATGTGCTGAGCATTGCGGCTGTCGGAGTTCCCTTTGGCGTTCTAAGCGGAAATCCAATGTCGTTTGTATGGATGCTGGTCGCATCGCTGCTCTTCGGCCCTGTTGCATTGGTGACGTTGTCGTGGATCTGTTGGACACCGTTAGCGGAACGTGAGGCCGCCGGCTGCGTACCCTGCCCCAAGTGCGGCTTTGATTTGCGCGGTCAACAGGAATGCCGTTGCCCGGAGTGCGGGTTTGTTTTTCAGGTTGGGCAAATCGCACCGATGACTCGAACGCAAGAGACGCTTGCCTGATTCGATCGCTCGCGCGGGATCGGAGCGGAGCGGTCGACTCGCTGCGCTCGGGGCACGCGCTTGCGCGTCGCGTTCGGCGCGCGTTCCGCGTTTCCCGATGCACTCGCTTGGGCCTGGCGTGACGCTGTGCGCACACCGTATATACTGCCGATAGACATAGCTTCGCCGCCCGATCAACGGCGGCGCAAGAAGCGGCAACGGAGAACACGATGAAAATCATCATTGTCGATAAGTTTGAAGCTTGGGGTGTCGAGCAACTGAAGGGCCTCGCGTCGGAACTCGCGATCGAGACCGAGTTGAAGGGCGACGCGCTGAAAGACCGCATCGCCGCGTTTGATCCGGATGTACTCGTCGTGCGCTCGACAAAAATCCCAGAGAGCATCATTACCGCCTGCAAGAAACTGCTGCTGATCGTGCGGGCCGGCTCGGGCGTCGACAACATCGACATGCCCGCCGCCAGCAAGCGCGGCATCATGGTGTCGAACTGCCCCGGCATGAACGCCGCCTCGGTCGCCGAGCTCACCATCGGCCTGATGGTCTCGATTGATCGCCGCATCGCCGACAATGTCGCCGACCTGCGCCAACGCAAGTGGGGCAAGATCAAATACAGCAAAGCTGGCTATGGTTTCAAAGGCCGCACGCTGGGCATCATCGGTGCGGGCGCGATCGGGACCGAGGTCGCGCGCAAGGCGCTCGCATTCGACATGAACGTGCTCTACTACCACCTCGGGCGACAGCGGCGTCTCGCGGACAATCCGAATTGCCGCCGGGCGGAACTCGATGAACTGCTGAAAACCTCGGACGTGGTGACGATTCACGTCCCCGGCGGCGGCTCGACCAAGAACCTGATCGACGAACGCCGACTGGCGATGATGAAGAAGACCGCGCTGTTGATCAACACGAGCCGTGGTGACGTGATCGACGAGCCGGCGATGCTCAAAGCGCTTAAGGAAGGCAAGCTGCGCGGGGCCGCGGTCGATGTTTTCCACAATGAGCCGGCGGCGAACGCCGAGACGTTTGATACGCCCTGTGCGGACGTGCTGAATTTGTACGGGACGCACCACATCGGCGCGTCTACGGAGCAGGCCCAGATGGCGGTCGCCGAAGAGACGGTGCGGATCGTGACGCACTATAAGCAGACCGGACAGGCCATCAATTGCGTCAACATGCAGAAGCCGCGAACCGGTTGCATGATGGTCGTGCGGTTCCACAACAAGCCGGGCGGCTTGGCGCATGTGTTCAACGAGATCGCCGAGGCGGGTATCAACGCCGAGGAGATGGATCATCTGGTGTATGACGGCGGCGTGGCGGCGGTGGCGCACATTCGAATCGACAAGGAGCCGTCGAAGGATGTGGTCGAGCGCATTCGCACGGGTCATCCGAATGTGATCGGCGTGGACGTGATGAACGTGGATTGACGTGCTTGTGAGGTAACTGGCGCTGGGGGACCGGTCTCTGACCGGTCTTTCTTCAATTCGATGAGCGGCAAGAAAGACCGGTCAGATTCCGGTACCACAGTGCGAGTTGCCCGCACCACCCCGTGAGGCAGTATGGGTCGAATTCTGCGTCAACCGCTGGCGGCCCTGGCCGACATTTGTGACGGCTTTTTTCCCGATCTGGCGTTCGTCGATTCGTGCGTTCGGCTCGAGTCGGATGCGATTCCGCAGCCGGCGCGGCGGCTGCTCGTGCATCGCGACCATATGACGGTGGTGTTGCGCGAGCACGCGGCGACGGAGCTCGACTTATCGGTACTCCAGCAAACGCACGAAGCGGATGAGTATGCGCGAAAGATCCTGCTGACGACGCGCACGGCGTCGCCGACGGTGGTTGAGTTTGGCATTGTGCGCATGCGGCTATTGGACATTCCCGCCACCGCCCGCAGCGAGATCGAAGCCGCCCGCGAGCCGCTGGGCGACGTGCTGATTCGACACAACGTGATGCGGCGGATCAGCCCGCGTTGGTACTTTCGCTTCCCCGCAGATACGCCGATTTCCCAAATGTTCGGAAAAATTGAAACGCCAACGTATGGTCGGCTGGGTACGATCTTCTGCAACGAGGAGCCGGCGATCGACGTGTTGGAAGTGGTCGGCGGTTAGCGGGAGTTGCCCATGACGATGCGAATCGACGTACAGGACTCCGATCACGTTCGGCTGACCGACGAGGCGACGCGCCTCGGCGTCACGCCGGAGACTCTGGCCAGTGTTGCGACCTCGCAGTTTGTTCAGCAGCCGCGACCGGAGATTGTGCGGATCGTTGATGAGTTGGTGACGCGCAACGCCGCGTTGTATCGACGACTAGCATGAATGCGCACGTATTCCGATGCGAAGATCGATGTGCGTTGCATGGTCGCATTCTCTCTGAGGAATAAACGAACAGATGCAGTACGACGCAATCATCATCGGCGGTGGCCCGGCGGGCGCGACGGCGGGTGCGATCCTTGGACAGTACGGGCACAAGGTGCTCATTGTCGAACGCGGCAATTTCCCGCGATTCCACATCGGCGAATCGCTGATGCCCGAGACGTACTGGACATTCAAGCGCATCGGTGTGCTCGACAAGCTAAAAGGCAGCGAGCACGTGAAGAAATACAGCGTCCAGTTTTACAACGCATCAGGCACGATGTCGGCCCCGTTCTACTTCGACGAACGCAACTCGCACGAGTGCTCGCAGACTTGGCAAGTGGTGCGCAGCGAATTCGATCAGATGATGCTCGACAACGCGGCCGACAAGTGCTGCGAAGTGTGGCAGGGGTGTAATGTTGTTGACATCATCAGCGACCGAGGGGAAGGGAGCGACGAAGCGACGAAGCGACGAAGCGACGCAGTGCAGAACGAGACGCACGCCTTGCGGCTCACCGCAATCCAAAATCCAAAATCCAAAATCCAAAATCCGAAGGTCCGCGGCGTCGTCGTCGAAAAGAGCGATGGGACGCGCGAAGAGTTGCTCGCCAAGGTCGTCATCGACGCCACGGGCACGAATGCGATGCTCGGTCGTCGCTTCGGCGTGCGCGAACCTGACCCGAAGTTGCGCAAGGCTTCGGTGTTCGCCCACTACAAGGGCGCCTTCCGCGATCCCAACCCGCGCGACACCGGCGCGACGCTGGTTTGTCAGGTGCAGGGTGCGGCGGGCTGGTTCTGGTACATCCCGCTGAAAGACAACATCGTCTCGATCGGCATCGTGGCCGACATTGACTACCTCATCAAAGGCCGCGGCAAACCCGAGCAGACGATCGTCGAAGAGATTGCCAAGTGCCCGATCGTGGCCGAACGGCTGCAATCCGCCGAGCGCGTCAGCCCAGTACATGTGCTCAGCGATTTTTCGTACAACTCGAAAGTCGCGGCGGGCGACGGTTGGGTGCTCATCGGCGACGCGTTCACCTTTCTCGATCCGATGTATTCGTCGGGCGTGTTCCTCGCGCTGAAGTCCGGCGAATTGGCCGCTGATGCCGTACATGCCGCGCTGGTCGCGGGCGATACTTCGGCGGCACGGCTTGGCGCGTGGGGCGACGATTTCTACGCCGGCGTGCAGGCCATTCGCAAACTCGTCTACGCCTTCTACACGCCCGATTTTTCGTTCGGCAAGTTCAACAAAATGCACCCGGAGTTCAAAGACAATCTCGTGCGGCTGCTCATCGGCGACGTGATGAAACGCGACGTCGACGCGATCTTTGACCCGATGGGAAAAATGGTCGACCTGCCGACTGACATCCGCCTGCATTCCGCGGAGCCCGGACCAGCCACGACAACGCCCGCAATGTCTGTCGCCAAGAACTGACCAACGCGCTCTGCGGCATGAATGTTGCGCCCTGAACCCCGATCCCCATCGGTGCGCATCCGTGAAATCCGTGGCAACAGCTCTTCAAGCTGACTCACTCTCTCGGAGTTCCCGGCGAGCGCTGTGACTCGCTTCCTGCGCCGAGGCGCTCTTTTGCTTCGCCGCGCACACAAGCCGAGTCTTCGCGCGGAAATTCGCCTGCCGCGCGGTATCATTCATTGGTCCTCAAATGCCTGACCTGATTCGCGATTTCGCCGTAGGACGATCGGCGTGGCGTTGCGTCTATTTCTTGGGGGAGAATTCATGCGCTCACAACCATTCGCCAGCAACCTGACAATGGCCGCCGTCGGCGTCGCACTCTCGGGCGCACCATCGGCGCTCGCCCAATGCACGCCCATCACAGCCTCTCAAACCGAAGGCCCCTACTATCGCACGCCCAACCCCGAAACCGACAACATGCGGCAGTCTGGCGACACCGACCTGCTCACGATCACCGGTCAGGTTGTCGATACCAATTGCAACCCAATTCCATACGTCTGGCTTGCGTGGTGGCACACCGATATCGCCGGCGTCTATGACAACGCCGCCCCGTTCGATCGCTATCGCTGCACGCAATTCACCGACGCCGAGGGCCACTTTGCGCTCGACACGATCTACCCCGGTCTCTATCCCGGTCGGACGCGGCATGTCCATGTGAAAGTCGATTCGGCCAACTCCGCCGTGCTCACCACGCAGCTCTACTTCGCCGGCGATCCGCAAAACGCCGGCGACGGCTTCTACAGCCCCGCGCTGGCGATGAACATCACCATTCAGCCCGACGGCGTTCGCCTCGGCACGTTTCAATTCCGACAGACGCGCACCGCGGCTTGCTCGGTGCCCGCGCTTTCGACCGAGCCCGGCGATGTGATCGCCGCACAAGGCGAAACCGTTACGTTCGCCGTCGCCGCAACCGGCACGTTGCCGATGACATTCGCCTGGCACAAGAACGGCGAGCCGCTCCAAAACGACGCCCGCATTAGCGGCGTCACCACCAACACGCTTCGCATCAGTGGCGCGACCTGCGCCGATGCGGGCAGCTACACCTGTAGCGCGCTCAGCTCGTGCGGCACCGACAGCACCTCTGGTGCCGAGCTGTCGATCGTCGGCTGCTGCGTCGGCGACATCGACGGCGACGGCGCGATCGGACTAACCGACCTCGCCATTCTGCTGACGAACTTTGGCACGACCGGCGGTGCGACGCCTGCGCAAGGCGACCTCGACGACGACACGGATGTAGATTTGACCGATCTTGCCACGCTCCTGACGCCGTTCGGCAGCGTATGTCCATAGCAGAGCGTCAGCCCAAGCCGAACGAACTACCGTTCGCGCGATTCGCGCGGCACGTTGGGCGTGCCGCGCTGCGCCCAACCTCACTCTCCCGATCCGTGAAAATCCGTGAAATCCGTGGCAGTCACTCCTGATCTCTCTGCGCGCTCTGTGAACTGTGTGCCTTAGAGCCGCGATTCCCGCTCCGCGCTATCTGCAATGCACACTTGCCAGTCGGCTCTGTTTTCCCGACACTCTCGCCTTGGTTTCGCGGCTCAGTCGCCGCGCCGCCCAAGGGAGTTCGCGTGTCGGCTGCAACCATCACCGCATCGCAGATCGCAGCCGATGTCGCCGCGCGACGCACGACGGCGGTCGCCGTCTGCGAAGCGGCGCTCGATCGCATTGCCGCTCGCGATCCCGCACTGGGCGCGCTGCTCGAAGTGACCGCCGCCGCCGCCCGACAGCAAGCAGCACAAGTTGATGCCGACATCGCCGCAGGTCGCGCCGCAGGCCCGCTGGCCGGCGTGCCGGTCGTGCTCAAGGACAACATCTGCACGACGTTTAGTCGAACGACTGCGGGTTCCAAAATCCTCCAAAACTATCGCTCGCCTTTCGACGCGACCGTCGTGCAGCGCATTCTCGCCGCGGGTGGCGTGATCGTCGGCAAGTCCAATCTCGACGAATTCGCGATGGGATCGTCAACCGAAAACAGCGCATTTCAGCAAACGCGCAATCCGTGGAATCGCGACTGCGTGCCGGGCGGGTCGTCCGGCGGTTCGACCGTCGCCGTCGCCGCACGCATGGTGCCGCTGGCGCTCGGCTCGGACACGGGCGGTTCGATCCGCCAGCCGGCGTCGCTTTGCGGCGTCGTCGGCTTGAAACCCACGTATGGCCGCGTGTCGCGCTACGGCCTGATCGCGTATGGATCGAGCCTCGACCAGATCGGCCCGCTGGCGACGTGCGTCGAAGATGCGGCCCGCATGTTGCAGACCATCGCCGGCCGCGATTCGCTCGACACGACCAGCACGCCGCACGCGACGGACGATTATGTCGGCGGTCTTGGTGAAGCTCTATTGCGTGAGCGGCTGAGCGGGCTGCGCATCGGCCTGCCGCGCGAGTATTTCGGCGACGCCGTCGATCGCGACGTGCAGGCGGCGATCGACACAGCCATTCGCGTCTACGAAAAGCTCGGCGCGAAAGTGCTCGAAGTCTCGTTGCCAAATACGCCGCTAAGCATCGCAACCTATTACTTGATCGCCACCGCCGAGGCTTCCAGCAATCTCGCCCGCTTCGACGGCGTGCACTACGGCCATCGCACTGCCGCCGCCGGCGACATTCACGAACTCTACGCCGCTTCGCGCGAAGAGGGTTTTGGCGGCGAAGTGAAACGCCGCATCATGCTCGGGGCGTTCGCGCTGTCCGCGGGTTACCACGATGCGTTCTACAGCAAAGCCCTTCGCGTGCGGCGACTGATCAAGAACGACTTCGATCGCGCGTTCGAGCAGTGCGATGTACTCGCCTGTCCGGGTTCACCGACGCCGGCGTTTCGGCTGGGTGAGAAATCGAGCGATCCGCTGCAAATGTACCTGGCGGACGTCGATACGATCGCGGTCAATTTGGCGGGTGTGCCGGGCATCTCGATTTCGTGCGGTTTTTCCAGCGGCGGTCTGCCGATCGGGTTGCAATTGATCGCGCCGCTGTTTGCCGAACGCTCGCTGCTGCAAGTCGCACGACTGTTCGAACGCGAAACCGATTGGCATACGCGTGTGCCGCCGGGTTGCGAGTAGATGTCTAGCGCCGCGCGTTATTGCATGTCGCGCGTGACGGCGTACAAAACTCGGGGAGCATCGGCCTCCGGCCGGTGCATACGTAAATCGCACCGGCCGGAGGCCGATGCTCC
>JBJXFK010000206.1:0-3010 GCA_046155505.1 Phycisphaerae bacterium | reverse complement strand
GTCGCGAGCGTCGAGAGATCGCTTTGCGAATCTTCGACGCGCCCGCCGATCCATGCGATGCCCGAGACGGCGAGGATGCGCGTGCGGTCCGGGTCCATCGCTTCGATTTTCGCGCGGTGTCCGAGGGGTAGCGGGTTGACGATCGACGATTTCTGCACGACCGCGAGGCGGAGCTGCTTGGCCGAGTTATCGAGGAAGCGGTTGATGCCGTCGATCACCGCGACCGAGAGTACGAAGATCATCATCGGCAATCCGACCGCGGCGCAGGTGAGCAGATTGCGAAGCGGATTTCGCGTGAGGTTGAGAAACAGGTAGTACAACTGCAGCCGCACGACGCCCCCGTCAGCCCCGATGCAGGTGGGGCGATCGGGTCAACGATACGATGCTGGAACGAGGCAGGCAACTGGCGAATCCGGGGGAAGCGTTTGAAACACAGAGGCACACAGGCAAAGAGAAGAAATGCGAGATTCAGTTGATGTTCTGACCGCGGGCGGCTTACGCTGCACTGAGCACTGAGCACTAGGCACTAGGCACTACAAACTAGGCACTATTCCGGCAACATACTCAACCCCGGCGTCAGGCGCGTGCGCACGTCGTCGATCAGCTTCTGCGGATTTTCGGTGAGCTGTGCGGCGGACATGCGGCCGCTGCGCAGTTCTTCCAGCGTTTGTCGCAGCCCTACGGCCATGCGCTCAAACGCGGCGGGGATCGCCGCGTGATAGCCGTCGCCGGGGTCGAGCAGCCATTGCCCGCCGACCAACCTAAAGCGTGCCGTGCGCGCCGGAATCTGACTCTCGATCGTGAACGCGACCTGGGCCGCGTCGCCGCTGATCACCTCGTCAAGCAGATCGACGCCGCGACTGAACACGTCCTGTGCCTGTCCCAGCCGGCTCTGATCGATGACGCGCGCCAACCCCGGCGAGACTTCGCGCGTGACATGATCGATGAGCGCCTCGTTGGCATGCAGAAACGAATCGACCGCCATCAGCGTCTGCACGGTCTCCGCCGCGCGGCTCGGCACAACGTGCTTCGACAATTCGGCGTATTTGCTCGCCGCACGCAGCTCGATCAGTTTTCGCAACACCTGTTTCGGCGGTGTCGGCGGAGCGGCGGCCTGGCTCGATCCGCTCGGCCCGCATCCGCCGAGCAGCAGCAAGACCCATCCCATCGAAATCAGCACGCAACGCGTCACCATCACGCCTTCGGCTTGGCCATCGGATCGACCACGAACGCTGTCGCCGGATCGAGCCGACATAGCCGCCCGAACACCACGTCCATACGTTTCTTGTCCTCCGGCGTCGGCGTCGCCTTGGCCTTGGTCAGCGCCGAATAGAGCGAGCGAAACACGCCTGCCGCCAGTTCCGGCTCCCACTCGCCGACGCGATAGTCATCGACGACCGATTCCAGACCTTCGAGCATCGAGATGGCGAGATTTACGCGGCCCAGATCGAGGCACAGCTCGGCGAGCGCGAGCTGCGCGCGGAACTGCCCGCGACGGCTGCCGCTCATGTCGACCTGCGCCGACAAACGCTGCACCGCTTCGCCGGTCTTCGATTCGCTGAGCATCTTGCGAGCTTCGCCGATCGCGGCTTCGATCGCGTCTGCCGGCCCGCCACGACCGCCGCCGCCACCGCCGCCGCCCATGCTTCCGGCGAGTTCATCAACCCAGGCTTTGGTCGCGCCATCGGCAAAGGGAATGCCGCCCTTGTATGTGACGTTGAACAGTGCGGGCATGCGCTGATACAGCGCGACCGTTTCGAGCACCACCGCGTCGTATGCGCCTTTGTACATTGGCCCGCAGTTTTTCAGCGCGAGCGCGACAAAGCGCTGGCAATCCAGCCACAGCGGCGTCGCGGCGAATTGTCCCTCGGCCTCGAGCAGCAGTTGCGGCCAATTGCCGTCGCCGGCCAGCTTTTCGAAAAACTGCTTGCGCGGCGCGGGCGGCGGCGGGATCAGGTTGTCCTTCGGCGGCTCGGGCACAGAGCCGAAACACGCTGCCCGCATCAGCCGATAGCCCGAGCCGTCCTTGTCGCTTTGCGACAGCATGAACTTGGCGACTTTTTTCACGGCGTCGAGTGCCTGCGTCGGCGTTTTGAAATCGCCCATCATGGCCGGCGCGGACGACATCATCGGCGGTGGGGCGGATCCGTCGCTCGGCGCGGCGGCCGCAGCAGCAGCAACGGGTGCCGGCGGAGCTTCGGTGACGAGCGGCCCGACCTTTTCGCGCAGCGATTTGAACGCACGCACCAGCGGGGCCGAGTTCGGCGTTTCGGGCTGGCCGGTGAAGACCTTTGTAATCGTCTCGTCGAGCGTCACCACGACGTCGGCGCATTTGTGGACCGCTTCCTTGTCGCCGCCTTCGGGTTCGAGCTTGCGTTTGCCCTCGCGCAGTTCAGCTTGGTCTAGGATTTTGTCGATCAGGTATTGCACAGCGTTCTTGCGGCCCTGCGGCGGCTTGACCTTGGGATAGCACGGCTCCCAAAACGTCGTCAGAAACGCCTCGTATGCCTGCAAGCCGGCGACGAGACCTTTGTAGCCGTCGCGTTCGAGCAGGCCGACGACCAGATACGTCATGACCAGCAGGTCTTTGGACTTTGTCTGCAAGATCTGCTTGGACAGATCGATCACGACGTTCCAGTCGGGTCCGCCGCCGGTACCGGCGATCGTGCCGATCTTGTCCATCTGCTGCTGGACTTGTTCGAAGACGGGTTCGTAGCGGACGGGATCTCCGACGGGCGCGGCGTCGCTGATCGGCTGTTTGCCGAGGGAGATGATCTGTTCGACGGTGGCAGCGTCCATGCGAATTCTCCGAAAGATGCGAGAGGGAACGATACGCCGCCGAGACGCGGGGGGCAACGGAAGGCGGGATGCGGGGCGCGTGGAGGGTCGGCGTCAGGTTTGTGGGTAAATGACAAAGGCCCGATCCTCGGTTTCAATAGCTTCGGGTTTCAAACGAGCCATTTGGCCAAGGAGGGCCATGTGAATCTTACCGAAGTCGCCGAAACGTGTT
>JBJXFK010000197.1:0-3375 GCA_046155505.1 Phycisphaerae bacterium | reverse complement strand
GCTCGCATTCACTCGCTTGCGCTTCGCGTTCGGATGGTGCTCGCTGGCGCTCGCGGTTTCGGTGGGCCGCCGTAATAGAGGAAGCCGCTGTGGGACACGGCGATCCGGGAATCTGCGGTGGGCCGCGTACAATTCGTCTGAAAACCCGCGGGGGGCCGCGGTGCTCGATGGTGCATTCGAAACTAGACACTATGCACTAGACACTAGGCACTAGACACTCGGCACTCTTCATGCTCCTCACCCAAATCGAAACGCGGTCAATCCTGACGCCGACCGGTGGATTTCTGGCGGGTGGGTATACGCATTCGCTGAATCCGGCGTTCGGATGTGCCTATGGCAAGGGCTTTTGCGGGCAGTTTTGCTATGCACGCGCGGGCATGGCCCATCGATTTCATGCAGACGGACGTGAGTGGGGCGATTATCTGGCGGTGAAATCGAACGCGGCGACGCTGCTCGCGCGCGAACTCGAGCGAGCGGCGGCACGGCCGGCGGCGCACAAGCATCATGTGAGCCGGCTGTCGATTTTCGCATCGTCGTCGACCGATCCGTGCGCGGGGCCGGTGTTGCCCGTGTTTGAAGCGTGCCTGCGCGAGCTGGCGAAGTGGCCGATTCGGCGGGTCGTGGTGCAGACGCGAGCACCCGCAGTCACGCGGCTGCGCGAAGTGATCGAATCGCTCGGCGGTCGCTGCGTCGTCAGCATCTCGCTCGAGACCGACGGCGATGCGATCTTCGACGTCGGACCGCCGGGTTCGCCGAGTATTGCGGCGCGTCGCAAGGCGATCGAGATTGTGCGAACGTGGCAGACGACACTGCACATCGCACTCAGTCCGATTTTGCCGATTGCCGAGCCGGTCGAATTCGCCGACTGGATCGCGGCGGTCGGCGATTTTGCGACGGTTGACACGTTTACGTCGGGCGACGGCTCGTGCGGGGTGCGTACCGCGGCGCTGCCGTTGCCGGAGATTTTCGCGCGGCAAGGTTGGGACTGGCGTGACGAGACCGCGGCGCGGCGATTTCACGCGCTGCTCGTCGAGCGGATGGGCACGCGGGCCGGCTGGTCGTGCGATGGATTTCGCCGCATCGGCGGGTAGTGGCCAGGGTTCAGGGTTCGGGGTTCGGGGTTCAGGGTTCATTTGAAAGGGTTCAGGGTTCGGGGTTCCGGAAGAGAGTGAACGCACGGGCACAATTTTTCTGAACCCTGAACCCTGAACCCTAAACCCTGAACCCTCTCACGCTTGCCCCGCGCGCCGCGATGCCCAACAATAGCCGGTATGACAAAACGTCCATTCATCCGTTCGCGGTTGGCTGCGCTGATGATGATCGCGATGCCGTGGCTGCTCGCCGGGTGTTCACAACTCACGTATGACAATTTGAAGCTGCGCGAGGCACCGACCGACTATGAGCGGAAACTACCCGCGGAGCAGTCGCGTCGCACGTCGGTGGGCATCGCGTATTACACCGCGTCGGCGAACCGGGCCGAGGCGATTGTGATTTTGCGGAGCAATGACGGTCGCGTGGCCGGGCGGATGCTGGCCACGCGGTCGGACCCGAACAAGTGGATGCGGCAGGGCAGCCAATATTCGCTGGTCGGCGAACTCGATCCCGAGTTGCTCGATCTGCGCTCGGTCGGACCGATTGACGCCCTGCGGCTCATCACGCAGAGCCTGACCGAGTATCGCGGCGAAAAGCTCGCGACCGATGCGCATGACCTCGTCTGCGCGGGCCTCGTGCGGCTGCTGCAGCGCTGGCCGCGGGCCGAGGATGTCGGCGCGCGGTCTGAGCGGTTGCCGCGGCTGTTTGAGCTTGCACCCGGCACGGGCGAAGCGATCGTTGCCGTCGATGCGAATGGCGTGTATCACTTTGAATATCGCCTGAGTCCGAAGCGCTGAATTGTTGCGACGCGCGATGGGGTTCGGATGTCCCGCTTTTATGTTCCCTGGCCGCAGCGTGAGCCGAAACGGTGGACGGGCGTTTCTGCGCGCATCGCGTCGGTCGCGATTCGCGTGGCGGAGATCGCTGGTCCGATTTTGAAGCGCTATCCGGGTGTCGTGTTCACGAGCGTGGTGATAGTCGGGTGCCTGAAGGCGTGGACGATCGCGATCATGCTCGGCGGCGTGAACGCTGTGTCGGATGCGTTGGTCGCGGCGGGGCACGTTGATGGGCGGGCGGTGTTGACGCTCGATCAGATTGCGACGGGCAAGCAACTGGCAGGCGTGGGCTGGCCGACGGCGGCGCTGTGGGTTCTGCAATTTTCGTTGCTGCGCGATCTGCTCGGGTTGCTCGGCGTCGTGACATTCGCATCGCTGATTCCGATCTTCGGCATTCTCGCCGAACGCAAAGTTTCAGCATTTTTGCAATCGCGGCTCGGCCCGACGCAGGTGGGCGGCTGGCACGGCTGGTCGCAGTCAATCGCCGACGGGATCAAGCTGATCGGCAAGGAAGACACGATTCCGGCGAGCGGCGATGCGGCGCTGTTTCGGCTTGCGCCGTATTTGTGTTTCGTGCCGGCGGTGCTGGCGTTTGTGGCGCTGCCGTTCGGGGCGTATTGGGTGCTGCGCGATCTAGATGTGGCGCTGCTGTTCATCCTGGCGATGCTGGGTATTGACGTGATCGGAATTTTGATCGCGGGATGGGCGTCGGCGAACAAGTGGAGCGTTTATGGCGCGATGCGCGAGGCGTGCCAGCTAGTGAGCTATGAGATTCCGATGGGCATTTCGCTGCTCATTGTGGTGATGGCGGTCGGGTCGCTGCGGCTGAACGATTTTGCGGCGGCGCAGGCGGGTGGTTGGTCGAATTGGATGGCGTTTCACAGCCCGTGGACGATGCTGGCGATGCTGAGTTACTTCATCGCGTCGCTGGCGGCGTGCAAGCGGGCACCGTTCGATCTGCCCGAGGCGGAGAGCGAGCTCGTCGCGGGGTTTCACGCCGAGTACAGCGGGTTTCGCTGGTCGCTGTTCTTTTTCGCCGAGTATTGCGCGATGTTCGTTGTCAGCGGCGTGCTGGTGATTCTGTTTCTCGGCGCGTGGGATGCGCCGTGGGCGGGCCTGGAGCAGTCGATCGGTGCGATGGTTGGATCGACGTGGCTGGCGGGACTTTCGACGAGCCGCGAGCCGGTGGATCAGTTTTTCTATGGTGTGCTGTTCAGCGGGCCGTTGTGGTTCGTGCTGAAGTGCTGCTTTTTCATCTATGTGCAGATTTGGCTGCGCTGGACGTTGCCGCGGATTCGCATTGACCAGGTGCTGTATACGTGCGTGCAGGTGCTGCTGCCGCTGAATTTGGCGGTGTTATGCCTCGCGGCGGTTTGGGAGCTGGCGCGACGGCAGAGCGGCGGGTTCGCGATGGTGGCCGACGGAATATCGATTCTGCTGTCGATCG
>JBJXFK010000184.1:0-49678 GCA_046155505.1 Phycisphaerae bacterium | reverse complement strand
GCGACGGGGCCGACGAAGATTGATATCGACGTCACCGTGAAGGCGACGCCGGCGGAGGTCTGGACGGCGTGGACGACGAACGAGGGGCTGCACACCTGGATGTCGCCCAACACAAACGTCGAGTGCCGCATCGGCGGGCCATTCGAGATTTACTTCAACGCCGCCGCTCCGGCCGGCGAGCGCGGCTCCGACGGCTGCAAGATTCTGAGCTATGTGCCCGGCGAGATGCTCTCATACGACTGGAACGCCCCGCCGCAATTCGCCCACGCGCGGCAAAATCGCACCTGGGTCGTGATTTTGCTCTCGGCCGTCGGCGAAAAAGAAACCAAGGTGCGGCTCGTGCATCTCGGCTGGGACGACATGCAAAAGGCGCATCCCGATCACGCCGCCGAATGGAAGCAGGTGCATGAGTACTTCACGAAGGCGTGGGCCATGAAGCTCGGACACCTCAAGCAGCGATTCGCGACGGGGCCGATGAAGTGGGACGAGAAATGAATGCAGAATGATGAATGCAGAATGCAGAAGGTCAGCTTTCGGCAGCGGCGTCGCCGGTGTGAGTGACCCTTCTGCATTCTGCATTCTGCATTCTGCATTCTGCATTCTCGCACCCTGGCGGCTAAACTTTGTGTGTGAAAACCGCACCTGACACCGCCCCTGCTTGGGACGCCGGCACACTGGCCGATCCGCATCGGCGTGACGACAAAGCCGCGCGCGTCGAGGCGATGTTCGACGCCATCGCCCCGACCTATGAGAAGGTCAATCGCGTCGCCACGTTTGGTCAGGACGCGGCCTGGCGAAGGCGTGCCATCGCCGCCACCGGGGTGCAATCGCACGAAGTCGCGCTCGACCTCTGCTGCGGCACGGGCGACATGGTGCGGGCGTTCGACGCGCATGCGACGCCGCCGCGGCTGATCATCGGGCTGGATTTCTCGGCTCAAATGCTGGCCAGCGGGTCGTATCCGCAGATGCGACGACCGTTTCAACTCGTGCGGTCCGACGCATTGCGGCTTCCGCTCGCGGATGCATCGGTTGACGTCATCACCTGTGCGTTCGGCGTGCGAAACTTCCAGGATCTCGATCGCGGCCTGCGCGAGATGCAGCGCGTGTTGCGCCCCGGCGGGCGGGTGGTCATCCTCGAATTCGCGATGCCCGAAAACTGGCTCTTCCGCGTCGGCTATCAGGTCTACACGTCATATGTGCTGCCCGCACTCGGCACGCTGATCGCCCGCGACCGCAGCGGTGCGTACAAATATTTGCCGCGCTCGATCGAGACGTTTGATACGCGGAAGTCGATGTGCGACCGACTGGGTCGCGCGGGATTCGAGAAGATGACATGCCCGACGATGAACTTCGGAAGTGTCGTCATCTACCGTGCGGAGAAGTGAACCACAGAGGCACAGAGAAGCACAGAGAGAAGAATTTGAGTGCTGATTGACCCGGCGGCTTCCGTAACCGCGAATCCGCGACGCAGCCCGGCCGAATCAACTCAGTCCAACTCAATTCTGCTCTGTGTTCCTCTGGGCCTCTGTGTCTCTGTGGTTACTCTTCTTCGGATTAGGCCGTCGGATGCCAGCCGGCGTCGGCGAAGAGTTGTCCGCTGACCGCCGCGTTGCGGATCATGAAGCAGATCGCGTGCGCGATTTCCTCGGGCTTGATCAGCCGCCGCAACTGCGTCTGCGGGATGATCGCCTTGTCGATGAATTCATCGCCCAGCACGCGCACCATCGGCGTATCGGTGTAGCCCGGATGAATGATTGCCGACCGCACGCCATAGAAAACGGCTTCGCTGGCCAGCGTCGCCTGCGCGCCTTTGAGTCCTGCCTTGCACGCGGCGTAGGAAACCTGACCCTTGTTACCGGCTGACGAGACTGAGCCGATGAAAATCACCGCGCCCTCGACGCCCTCGCTCGGATCCCACTTTTTCATGCCGCGCGCATGGCGGCTGCGAGCGACACTTGCAATCGTTTCGATCGCCCAGTAGATCGGCGCGATCAGATCGACATCCACCACGCGGCGAAAATCGCTCTCGGCGTACATTTCGGGCTCGCCGGTCTCTTTATTGATCTTCACCGCGAGCTTGTCGCGCGTAATGCCGGCGGCTGGAACGCAAATCGACACGGTGCCGAATTTCGCTTCGAGCGACTTGAAGACGCTTGATCGAAACGCTGTATCGGTCACGTCGCCGCGAAACGGGATCATCACTTCGCGACCGAGTTTGGTGTTCGCCTCGCGCGCGAGATTCTCGACCGCCTCGCTGAAATCGACCATCGCCACGGCCTGCGCGCCCTCGACCGCAAGCTGATAACACGTCGCCCGGCCGATGCCGCCGGTCGCACCGGTGACGACGGCGACCTTGGACGACAAATCAAGCCGCGAATCAGTCCAGCCGTAGCTGTTACCGTTTCCGTTACCGTTCTTGCTCACAACTCAACCCCCAGGAAAATGCGAACCACAGAGGCACAGAGACACAGAGGCGCACAGAGAAAGTACGAGGCACTCACTTGCTATCTGAACCGCTTATTGCGACCCAACGCGGTGCCTCGCTCCGACGACAGCAAGGAGAATTCCTCTGTGCTCCTCTGTGCCTCTGTGGTTACTCTTCTTCAAACAGTATCCGAACGTTCTTCGAGCCAGTCCACCACTTTCGGCCACAGATCGCGATGGGCCCGGCTGCTAACCGCTAGGCCGATGTGCCCGACCGGGAAATTGATCGACTTGCGATCCGCCGAGCCGACCGCTTGATTGAACGGCAGACTCTGATTCGGATGCACCAGATGGTCATGCTGCGCGACCAGATTCAAAATCGGGCAGGTGATGTTCTTCAAGTCTACCCGCTTGCCGCCCAGCTCCAGCTTGCCTTGAATGAGCAGATTCTTTTGGAAAAGGTACTTCACAAACTGGCGGAACGTCTCGCCCGCGACCGGAATGTTGTCGTTCAGCCACGTCTCCATGGCGAAGAAGTCTTCGAGGAATTTCTCGTCTTCCATGTTCTCATACAGGCCGACGTATTTCTCCCACATATTCTGCACCGGCTTGAGCATCGTGAACGAATTTTGCAGCCAGTGTGTCGGGGCGTTGCCGT
Source organism: Phycisphaerae bacterium (assembly GCA_046155505.1). Lineage (GTDB taxonomy): Bacteria > Planctomycetota > Phycisphaerae > UBA1845 > Fen-1342 > JBJXFK01. The sequence continues at coordinate 46,596 of JBJXFK010000184.1, read as the reverse complement.
AGACCTCGATCATTTTGTCCACGTCAAAATACTTCTCGTCGCACCAGACTTGCAGCAGGCTGTCCTTGCTCGACCAGTCCACCGGCGCGGCCATCAGGATCAGGTTGCGCACCTTCTCGGGTCGCAGGGCCGCGTACATGACGCTCATCGAGCCGCCCATGCAGTAGCCGATGAGGTTGATCTTGTCCTGGCCGCTGCGCTCGCGAATCTCGTCGACGCAGTGATCCATGTAGCGCAGCACGTAATCTTCGAGGCTCAGCCAGCGATCGCCCGCAGTCGGCTTGCCCCAGTCGATGTTGTATGTGTCGAACCCGCGATTCACGAAGTGCGAAATCACGCTCTTGCCGGGGCGCAGGTCGAGAATGTAGGGCCGATTGACGAGCGCGAACGTGAGCATCAGCGGCGTCTTGAACCGCTTCTCGACATCTGTCTCGTAGTTGAGCAGGCGTAGGCTGTCCTCGCGGTAGACGGGCCGGGCGGGCGTCGCACCGACGCGCACCTTCTGGGCAATCTCGGCCATCTTGGGCATGGCCATCGCCTTCTGCATCATCGACGCCCACTGATTCATGAAATAATCGGGCGTCGGAAATGGGAGCGGCGGCGTCTGCGTCTGTTGCGTTGACATGGCTCTGTCCTCGGGGGCGAGTGCCTAGTGCCTAGTGCCTAGTGCCTAGAAAGAAACGGCGAGAAGTCACCGGCTACTTTTTCGATTTTTCCAGCTTCTCGATTCGTTGCGTGATTCTTTCGAGGCGATCCATGAGGCGATCTTCCATGCCGCGGATCAGAAGCGTCACCTGATCGGTGTCTTCGCGCGACGGCATTTGCGCCGCCGCGAGGCCCTTCTGGAGCTGCTCGTTAATTTTCTGCTGCCAGGCGAGGGAGGCATCCATCGACTGCTTCATCGAGCCGAGGAACGCTTCGCTGCGCATGTACTCCTCAGCCCACTTGGACATTGAGTCCATGAACGCTTTGCGCATACGCTCCATCGCGTCGGGACCGGGCTGCATGCCGCCCATCTTGCCGAAAAAATCCTGCCAGAAAGCCTGTGCCTGCTCGAGGCCGGGCTGCTGGAACGGGTTGGTTGCGTTGTTCACGGCGGCTCCAATTCAAAAGAGAGGCACGAAGGCACGAAGTGTAAGAGATCAACGAACGATCCCGAATCGTCTACGACACGGGATACACATCGACTTCGGCACCGGTGTTCCCTTGTTCCGTTGTCCCCTTGGCCCCTCGGCCCCTCGTTCCCCAAAATACCGCAGGCGGCGAATGCCGTGCATTGCTGCACAAGCACCGCCGCTTGCGTCGCCCCTTCTCAGAGGAGAGCCTGAGGGAGACTCCCATCTTCCCCATCCATGTCGCCGATCGAGCGATACCCAGATCAAACCGCCGCTCGCCGACAACTGTATTCAGCGGAGCTTCTTGCCCCTTCGGGAACTACTTCGTCGCCGGCTTCTTGGTCGCCGCCTGCTCGGTCGTCTCGCAGGTGCGAACTGCCGTCGCCGTATTCTGCATCGTCTCGCTGGTGAACTTGGCCAGGCCATCGACGCTGTCGCGCATCGTGTCCAGCGAAGCCTTCACGACGTGGCTCGTGCGATCGAAAATCTCGCTCGGCGTCGTCGCCGGCTGCGTCTCGGTCACATGCTTGACGAAGCCCATCGTGCGCGTGTTCTGCTCTTCGAAGAAACGGACCATGCGGTCCATGTTCTTTTTGCCGGTGGCCGAGAAGTCTTCGATCATCTTGTCGCAGCGGTTACGATAGTCGTCGGCGTTCTTGTTCATCGTCTCCGTCCAGAAGCGGCCGGTCTCGTCGAAGAACTTCACACCCGTGTTGAAGCTCTTGGCGTACGAGTCGCTCATGGCCTTGAACATGTCCGTCATCGGGGCTGTCGCGTTCATGTGTTCATCCTCATTATCAGCGGCGAGCAACCGCTCGCACGGTGCCATTCGTTCCACGTCTGAGAGAAGGATACACGCGCCGCGGCCGATATGCAAACGAAATTTGTGCAAACGCACAAAATATTGTGCAATCGCGCAACCTGATGCCGTGAATTGATTTACGGCGATTCGTTCGCTAAGATGATGCTAATTTGATCGCGATCGCGTTCTCAGAGAGGCATACTCGTGTCTGATAATCCGCCAAACCTGCTGCGAATCAAGAAGTACCCCAACCGCCGCTTCTATGACACCACCAACGGCGGGCACCTGACGCTCGACGATTTGCACCAACGGATCGCCGACGGATTCGATGTGCAGGTCACCGATTCCAAGACCGGCGAGGACATCACCAACGTCATTTTGACGCAGATGCTCCTCGATCGGCACGCCGCCAAGCTTGCCATCTTCCCCACGCCGGTGCTGCACCAGATGATCCGCACGCAGCAACAATTCCTCGGCGGCGTGATGGAAGAATTTTTCAAGCAGACGGTCGCGGCCCAGCACGCGGCCCAAGAAAATTGGGCCAAGATGCTGCGCGGCATGTTTCCCGGCATGCCAACGCCGCCTCAGCCGCCACCTGGACCAATGGATTGGGCCCGCGGCTGGTTCCCCGGTGCGATGCCGACTCCACCCGCGGCACCGCCGGACGAACCGCATGCGGAGCCGCCGGACGCGGACGAGGACCTCGCCGCGTTGAAAAAACAGGTCGAAGCGTTGCAACAGCAATTGCGCGAAATCGCGAGCCGAGGGAAATGAAAAACGCGGAAGCCGCCCGACGTGCGAGCGACTTCCGCGTTGAATTTGGGGCTGACGATTTTCGTCCCGCCAAACTTACCGACGACGCAACAATGCCAAACCACCCAGCGCCAGCAGCGACAGGCTCGCCGGCTCGGGAATACGCGGCTCGCTCAGATCAGTGCCATACTGGAACCAGACGTTCCCGACTTCGGCCATCGGGTCGAAATTCGCCGGCGCGTCGAAGCGGAAGACAACAGCGTTCTTGATCAGGGCGTTGGTCCCGGTCACGGGCGTGTTGCCCGTCGCGGGATTGTCGCCTGCGGAGACGAGACCGTACTGCAAACCATCCGGATCGGCCGGACCCTGCAGGTTATTCGCATTGAAGCGATTCCCGGGGCCAAAGATGCCCAGACCAGCCGAGCTGATGCCGTATTCGGTGTTGTCCGGGCCGGCGATAGCGCCACGATACGCCCATTCGCCGCCGACATCTCCGCCGGGGCCGGCAACGCCGAACAGCACGCTCGAGCCGGCGTTCAGCACGGCCGAAATCGGCGTCAGCGTGGCGTTGCTCGACAGATCGAAAAACACGCCGATCAAAACGTCGATCGGCACGCCCACGTCATTCAACGTCGTGTTCGTCAACGTGACGAACAGGTCGCCGCCACTCACTTCAAAGTGAGCCGACGCCTCGCGAAAACCATCCGTCGCGGTGACGGTGATCGGGCCGGCCAGCGCCGTGCTCGCGGCAAAACTGCCGACGAGTGCCCCCAATCCGATTCGAGAAAATGTCCGCATGTGTCCTCCTTCTCAGTTCGCATGCACGAATCAGTGATTCAACTGGAGGATTGGGGCTGTACCACACCACCGGCTAGTGCGACTGCCGTGATGGGTCCGGATCCCAAGCGAAAAGAACGCTCGAGCCGCCTCCAACCTCGCCTGTACTTCTGTCACAGTACAACAATACGCCGACAAATACTACACGGATTGCCGCAAATTCTTATTATTCGTCTAGAATTATGGGACGTGATTCGCCATGCACTACAGATTATCGGGATCAGGCGGCGGAATGTGAAAATGCGCAAACTGGCATTTGGTTATCGGCACAACTGAGTTTACCCGCAAAAAACTCGCTGGCGGATCGCCGTCCGCCCGACCTACGGCGTCGCCGTCGCCGTCGCCGCCCGCGACGGAGCCACCGCGGTCGCATCGCCGCGCGAGCTTCCCGCCCGCCGCAGCGCACTCTCGACCGCCGACTGCGAGAGCAGCACGTCCATCTTGATTACTTCATTCGGCTTGCCCGCTGGGTAAATCAGATTCATTGGCACGCTCGGATGACCAAAGCGGAGCAAATCCTGCCGCATCACGTCATCTTGCAACGTGTAATCCGCCTCGATCGGAATCACGCGCAGCTCACGCATGATCTCGCGAATCTTGTCCGTTTCAAGGACAGTATTCGTATTCACCTTGCAGTTCACGCACCAATCCGCTGTGTAATCCACGTACACTGTGTACCCGCGAGCGGCGAGCGCCTCGGCCAGCCCCGGCGAATATTCCTGCCAAGGGATGCGCTTCCAATCCGCCTGATTTACCGCTGCCGCGATCGCATCCAGTTCCGTCGCACTCGGCCCATTCTCAGACGCGAATGCCGCACGATGCGAATTCAACACCGCCTTGGGAATGCCGTCGCGCAGCGTCCAGTAGAAACCAACCGCGGCAACCGACCCCGCAGCCGCCCACATAGCGAGCGCCGAGCGTGGCTTCCAGTTGTATCGAATCCGCCCAAGCATCCAGCAGGCGAGACCGATAAACGTCATGAAAACCAAAATCGTAATCAGCCCATCCGCGCCGACGTGCTTGCGCAACACCCACAGCAGCCAGACCGCCGTCGCGACCAGCGCGAATCCCATCGACTGCTTGAATGTCTCCATCCACGTGCCCGGCTTGGGCACAAATTTCAACCACTTTGGATTCGCCGACAGCAGCAAGTACGGCGACGCCATGCCCACGCCCGCAGCGGTGAACACCAGAAACGAAACATGCAACGGCTGCGTCAGTGCATACGCCAGCCCCGTCACCAGAAACGGTGCTGTGCACGCCGTGCCCAGCAGTGTCGCCAAAAAACCCTTGAAAAACGCCCCGGCGTAGCCCTCTTTCGAAGCGGCCTGATCGAGTTTGCCCGTCGCCGCGCCCGGCAGCACGATCTCAAACACGCCGAACATATTGAGCGCCATGACAAAGATGACCATCGCGAGCGACAGCGTCACGATCGGGTTTTGCAGCGGATTGCGCAGCGACTCGGCCGGTGCAAAATCCTTCAGCGAAGTGATGATCGCCAGCAGCCAGAACCACGACAGCACGCCGAACGTAAACGCCACGCCGAGCCGAAACACGCGCCGCGGATCTTCCTGCGCTTGCTGCACAAAGCTCACGATCTTGAGCGAAATCACGGGCAGCACACAGGGCATCACGTTTAGGATGAGGCCGCCGAGCAGCGCGGCAAGCAGCGCTCCGTAAAGCGTTAGGTCGCTCGCCGCTCCACTCGGCGCAGCGCCCGGCTGCCCCGACATTGCAAGCGTCGCGCCCGATCCGCTGGTCAACCGTGGATCGTTGATGTAGGTCGCCTGCTCTATCGTGGGGCCGACGCGCGTTTGGGCATTGAATCCCAGCACGACCTCCGCCATCTCCGGGGCATAGCAAACCCCGTCATCCTTGCAGCATTGATACTTCACGAGTGCGCGAATCGACGTCGATCCGTGCGGAAACTTCTCGTCGGTCAGTTGCACCGGCACGCGAATCGTCACCGTCCCGCTCTGCTCGCGCACCTTGCCCACGCCGGCGATGTTCTTCACCTTCGGCTCGGGCCACTTGTGGTATTTCGCCTCGGCGACTTCCAAACCGTTGCGCGACTCGATGAAAATTTCCGTCGCGATCAACGAATCGACGCCGGGGTCGCGATCCTGAATGTGATGCCCAGGCTGCACTTTCAGCTCAAACACGATCTCGGTCTTGTCACCCGGCGACAGCATCGACTTCTCGAACTTCGCCGAGCTGCCCTTCAAATACGGCGCATCCGCCAGCTTCGGCGGCAGCGCCTTGTTCGTTTTCTCAAACACTTCGCCGTTGATCGCACTGCCGCGCGTCGCGCTGACCGGAATCGTGATCGACGCCGTCGTCTCGACCGGAACACACGCCTCGATGCAGGCCAGGCCGGAGACCTTTACCGATAGCGCGAGCGGCTGCCCAACCGGATACTCCTTGAACAGTTCAAGCTCGGCGAGGATCACAAACTTGCCATCAAGCTCCAAATATCGAATCCCGGCCAATTCGCCCTGCGTCGGTCGCGGAAAGTGCAACGTTTGGACGTGCGCCCCGACCGGTCCGGTGAATTGCAACTTGGTCGGCAAGCCCGTATCGAGAATGATCGCGTGATACATGTGCCACGGCTTTTCGAGGTTCACCTCGACCGCGACTTGCGTCGTCGAGCCGGGCTCGATCGCGTCATACGGCGCGTACAGCGTGGCCGACAGCTTCGGCTCCGGCATCTTCGCCGGCTGCGCCGAAGCTGCCGCATAGAGCGTGAGCACCAATAGCGACGCGAATATCGATCGAGCGTTCATCAAGTCTCGCCTCACGGGGCCAATGCGGCACGCGCGCGGCACGACTCTGCCCGCGCCGCCGACGCACCCGTCGGATTCTAGTAGATCGGGGGCGGTTACAGGACCGCCGATTTGGCCAATCCCGCGCCGCACCCATCGCCGGTCACTGCAACCGCGAACCGGCCGGCTTTGTTCCCGCCGCCCCAACCGGGACGCCTCTGGGAGAACAAACACTGCCGTTGACGCCATTCACGCAGTTTTTTACAGCTCGTCAGTGCCGCGCGCCGCTTCAGGCGGAAGGCTTCGATCGTCGTTAGCCGGGGGTGAAGCGCAGCGCCACCCCCGGAACGCGAGCCGCGCCATGACTTTCTGCAGCCTGAAACGCTGAGACAGGCGCGCAAAGACGATGCGCGTATCGTCCGCAACGCTACAACGGAATATCGCCATCCTCGCTCGCGACGCGAATCTGCTTGCGAGTCAGGTCGTGGAACGCCTTGATATAGCGAATGGTGTTGGATCGCGAACGCATGACAACCGAGTGCGTGCGCGCATTCGTGCCGTTTACTTGCACGCCGCGCAGCAGCGCATTGTCCGTCACGCCAGTTGCGACGAACACAATGCCGTCACCGCTGGCCATGTCTTCGGCCGAATATACTCGGCGCACCTGTTCATCCGTGTAGCCCTTCTCCACCAGCATCGCCCGCTCGGCATCATCGCGCGGCCACATGCGAGCGAGAATCTCGCCGCCGAGGCACTTGATCGCCGCCGCGGCGAGGACGGCTTCTGGCGCACCGCCAATGCCCATAAAAATGTCCACACCCGTGTCGGGCATCGACGGCGCGATCGCACCGGCCACGTCGCCATCGCCGATCAGGCGGATCGACGCACCGGTCTTGCGAATTTGTGCGATCAATTTGTCATGCCGCGGGCGATCAAGCAGGCAGACGACCAGATCGCGCACGCGCTTACCGAGCTTGATCGCGACCATCTCCAGATTTTGCTCGACAGGAATATCGAATCGAATCCCGCCAGGGCCGACGCGAACCTTCGGCCCGACGGCGATTTTCTCCATGTAGACGGTCGGCACCGCGATCAGCGCACGGTCGTTCTGGTGCTTGGATTTCGCCGCGGCGATGACGCACAACGCACCCGGAAGACCCTTGGCCGTCAGCGTCGTGCCGTCAATCGGATCGAGCGCGACCGAAACCCACGGCGTGCCCTCGCGCCATGTGCCCAGCTTCTCGCCGAGAAAAATACCGGGTGCCTGGTCCTTGATTCCCTCGCCGATCGTGCAGGTGCCGCACATTTCCATGAGGTTCAACATGCCGCGCAGTGCGTCGGTCGCGGCGGCGTCGGCGGCCTCTTTGTCGCCCTTGCCGATCCACTTGAAGGAATTGAGTGCGGCAGCCTCGCAGGCACGAACAAGGTCGAGGCCGATGAGCTTCTCAGGTTCAAACTCGCTGCGAAACTCGCGTGCTGGATCGGCCACGGGACACCTCGGCATCGAGAAATGTGCATCGCCGACGTGCGTCAAACCGCACGTCTCAGCGAACTGCACACGCTACCCGACACCGCGGAGTCGCTCAAGCCGCTGCGTGCACAAGTAGCATCGACGCAGGCCGGCAAGCTCGAACATCTCATCAGTTCGAACGGCATCGAACGGCGCAGTCAGGCAATCCGATCCGCGTCGCGCATCGGTCACCCGTGGCGCGTTAAGATTTACTCGGCACAGTACCCAAGCCGAATCAACATGCACCAATTACGACAGGCGGCGTGACAGATGTACGAACTTCGCCGCGAACAAGCGATCCCGCAACCGCTGGAAGCCGTCTTCGAGTTCTTCGCCGACGCGGCAAACCTCGAGGTCATCACGCCGCCCTGGCTAAACTTCCGCATCCTCACGCCGCCACCGATCGCGATGCAACCCGGCACGCTCATCGATTATCGCATCTCGTGGAAGGGGTTGCCGCTGCGTTGGCGCACACGCATCGAGGAGTGGGAGCCGGGCAAGCGGTTCGTCGATACCCAGGTTCGCGGGCCCTACGCGCTGTGGCACCACACGCACATCTTCGCACCGCATCCCGGCGGCGTACACATGACCGATATCGTCAAATACTCGCTGCCCCTCGGCCCGCTCGGTCGCCTCGCGCATGCGATCATGGTTCGCCGAGACGTGCACGCGATCTTCGACTATCGCTTCCGCGTTATCGAAAAGCTGCTCGGACGCGCCACGGCGTAATGCGTGCGAACCGGTCTCATGGCGATTCAATCCGAGTTCTCAAATTTTCAATTTTGGATTTTGAATTGAACGACACAGGGCATCTAACCCCGCGTCGCTCCGTCCCTGCGTCGCTTTCCCTCCGTGCCTTCGTGCCTCCGTGCCTCTCTTCCGTCACTCATTCGCCCACCGCACCGCTCGATACGCAATCCGAAAGCGAATCTGCCAGATCAGCCCGCCAACCAGGGCGACGACGGCGATCGCCGCGATCTCGGGCGGCAAGCCAAATACTCGGTAGCTGATGCTGGTGCCAAACAGCCGCGAAATCCAGTCGTCCCAGGCGAAGTAGCTCCAGACGAGCAGCCCCCAGCCGATGCAGAAAAACCAGCAAAACGCCGATTCATATGCGATGACCGTCTCGGCCCAGCGACCGTCCGGCAAACCATCTCGCCCTAGGAACGGCAGCGCCGCGACCGTGCCATTGATTCGCTGGCCGAGCCAGCAAACGAGCGGAGCGGCGATGGCGATGGCGAAGCAGCCGAGCGACACCAATTGCGGTGCATCATCTGCGCCCGGCTTCAAAGGAGCTGAAATGAGTAGCAACACCGTCGTTGCAAACGATCCTGCGGCAACGACACGAGTGAGAAACGAACTGGCGCAGATCACGACGATCGCGACGCTTGAACCAGTCGCCGCGACGAGTGCCGGCAGCAGCAGCTTACCCAAATCGTGGTGAGACGAGCGAGCTGAAAGCTCTACAGCGGCGCAAATAAGCAACCAGCACATCGCCATGATCCCGATCGCGATGAAGTGAATGCGGCCGAACGTTCGTGCGTCCGCGAGCGAATCCCGAATCCGCAGCTTCGCATAAAACGTGCTCGGCGACAGTAACAACTCGATCGTCTCGCCGAACCACGTCTCGGCACTCGGCCGCAACTGCCAAGCATTCGGCCACCGCCGCAACCCCGGCGTCAGCGACGATGCCGTCGGCGATCCGCACTCGCCACAACGCGGCAAGTCGACATGCCCCGACAGGTCATAGCCACAATCCTCGCACCGCTTGTCCGAAATCGTAGGCGGCGGACCGGCCGTTGCGTCGGTGATATCCGCCATCTTTCGCGTGACGCGCACAACGCCGATCGCAATCGGCACGATCCAGATGGTGCCTTCGAAAAAATCGTCGTAACGGAGTGAGTTCCAGTAGAGCACCGCGCGGCCGGAGACGACCGCCAGACCGCATGACAAAAGCGCAAGCGCGATCGCCGGCGTAATGGCGATCAAGCCCGCCATGCAGCGATGAAATGACGCAGCTATCGACTCCTGGCGATGCACGCGTGTGAGGCTGATCGCTCCGCAGACGATCAGCGTGAGCGAAGTCACGACGGCGGCGACCGCCGCACCGATCTCCGCCGGACCGTACCACACATCGGGATGTAATCGCAGCCAAATTAACTGCAACGAGGCGTGGGTCATTCCAGCGAGCGCTTCGACGGCGATTGAGGAAGAGGTCAAATGATCGAGAACGACGAGCACCGCAACGATCAACCCATTGGCCACGCTCGCCGCCAGTAACCCACCAACGAGCACCCATCCACTTTGCCGCGCCAGCCACCACGCCCGCGCTTCGATACGTGAGCGCACCGTGACCGCCTCACTCTGCTTCATCACGCGTTCGACCGGTTCCACAATTCGCCCTTGGTAAACTGCAAGCGACATACTCGCCGCCGTATCGTGTTCGTTGCTGGGATCGATATGTTGCAAGGTCGCGATGCTGCTGCCCAAAGTCCGCCACACGTGCCCGCGCACCGAACCTTCGGCCGCGGCGGGCCGATCGCTACTTTCGTAGTGCATCGAGCGCGACGCATTCAACGCCGAGTCGCTTTTATCTGTGCCCATCCCTCTTCATCCGTGGCAAACCCTCTTCCCGCCGTGGCTGCCCCGCAACCGGCACCGCCATGCCCGCGAACGGCACTTCCACCTCCAGCAATCCCAAGCTCACGCTCGCCACCTGCCGTTCCAGATTCACCCTCGCCACTGTGCCCATGCGGTGAAACTTCTGCACAAACACCTCATCCCCCGGCTGCAACTTCGCCGCCTGTTCCGCAGTCAGCGGCGTCGGGCCGGCCCGCTCACGTCGCGGCGGAGCAGCTTGTTGCGGTCGTTGCGGCGGCTTCGGTGGCGGCGGATTCACCAGATTCGGCCGCGATGGCTTCGGCGCACGCGGCATCGTCGGCTGCGGCGGTCGGGGCGGCGGCGCAACAGCCTGCGGCGGCAGCACATCGCCCAGCGGCACCTCGACCGTGAACGCGCCAACGTCGACCTCGGCCCGCTGCAAATCCAGCCGCACGCGCACGACCCGCCCATCGCGATCAAAGTCGCGCACGCGCACCGGGTCGCCCGCTCGCAGGTGTACAACACGCTGCACCCAGTTCTGAAACTCCACCTGTTGCCGCTCGAGCACGCGCTTCGCACCCTCGGCCTCGGCGAGCGCACTCTGCGCCGCCTGCTCGGCGTCCTGCGCCGCCGTGCGGGCCTGTTCGGCCTGACGTTTGGCAGTCACGGTTCCCTCCATCGCCGCGTGCAGGGCCTTGCCCTCGCGCGACATGAATCGCCGCGCCGCGGAAACGAGCCGCTGCGGCATGCCCAGCCGCTCCGCGATGTTGATCGCGTTCGACAACCCCGGCACGCCCAGCACCAAATCATACGTCGGCCGCAGCGTCGCCTGATCAAATTCGACGCAGCCGTTCTCGGCCCGCTCGTGCATCAGCGGTACGGCCTTGAGCGCGCCGATGTGCGTGGTCACCACGCATCGGCAGCGCCGCTTGAGCAAATCTTCGAGAATCGCCCGCCCGATCGCCGCACCTTCTTCGGGGTCGGTGCCCGCGCCGAGTTCGTCGATCAGCACGAGGCAGCGCTCGCTCGCAACGCTCAGCATTTCTAGCTGCCGCTTCAAGTGCGCGCTAAATGTGCTCAGCGATTGAGCCATGCTCTGCTCGTCGCCGATGTCGATGTGCAAATTGCGGAAGATGCCGAACGTCGAGCCGCGCTCCACCGGCACTGCCATGCCCGCCTGCACCATCAGCGTGAGCAAACCGACGGTTTTCAGCGTGACCGTCTTACCGCCCGTGTTCGGCCCGGTGATGATCAGCAGGTCGAAATCCTCGCCGAGCCGATACGAAATCGGCACGACGTTCTCTTGCGGGCGTCCGTCCTCGGCACGCTTGCGAGCCATGTCGAGCAGCACCGGATGCCGAGCTCGTCGCACATCGAGTCGCGGCTCGTCGACGATCTCGGGGCAGACCATGCCGAACTGGCGGGCCATCCGCACCTTGGCCGAAATCAGATCGAGCGTCGCGAGCGCATCAACCGTCGAGAGAATCGCCTCGGCGTTGACGTGTACTTCGTGGGCCAAGTCCCATAGCAGCCGGGCGATTTCTTCGCTCTGTTCGGCTCGCAAGTTCGTGATGCGGTTGTTCAGCTCCACCACGCCGGCGGGTTCGACGAAAATCGTCGCGCCGCTGTCCGACGTTCGGTGAATGATGCCCTGCAACCGCCCGCGATACTCAGCCCGCAGCGGCAGCACATAGCGATCGCCGTGGAACGTGTGATTCTGATACTGCAACAGCCGGCGAATCTGCGGATCGTTGATCAGCGTGCCGACCACGTCGCCGAGCCGTGCGGTCGCGTCGGCGATCGCGGCTCGCACGCGGCCGAGCTTTGGACTGGCGCTGTGGCGCACCTCGCCGCGATCGTCGATGACGGTCGCGATCCTCGCCGCGACCGATTGAAAGTCGCCCACGCGCCGCGCGATGTGCAAAATTTCCGCCGCCGATTCGGGCAGGTGTTTCAGGTAGCTGGCGATTTCGTGCGTCGAAGTCAGCGTGCGACCCACGCGGGCCAAGTCCTCAACGCCCACCCGCAGCGGCGGCGCGCAGCGATTCACAATCTCGCGAATATCCGACACGCCGCCCATCGGCGGCAGGTCGTGTTGCGACGCGAAGTCGCGCAGCTCGTCCACCTGCCGCAGCCAGCGCTGCACCAGATCAGCGCGGTTCGCGGGCTTGAGCGTCGCCGCCCGCGCGCGACCCAGCTCGGTCGATGCGCAGCCGGCGAGCAACTCGCGCACGCGTTCGAAATCCAGACACTCGAGTGAATGTGCGTCCATCGCTCCACTGCGCCAAAAAAAATCTCTGGTTGGCCGATGCTGATTCGCCGATCGCAATGCGGCATAGCCTACGCGATCGCGCACCCGCGCGACAGACCACGCCGCGCGGCACGGAGCGCAGCGGTCCCCCGCTAATCCAGAAAAACCACATGCCGCATCGCCGGAGTTTCCCATTCGCGATTCATGAACACCTCATGCCACACCGGCAGTTCGATCGTCGCATGATCGCTGTGGCGAACTCTGCCACGCGCGTACACTCGCGCGTTGCGCTGACGCAATTGCCAATGCAGCGCACGCATGCGCGGATCGCGCTCGATCAGCTCTCGATACTCCTCGACGCGCACGCCGGCCGGTGCCACGCGCGAAACGTACACCGTTTCGCCGCCGAGGCGTACGACCTCGCTCATGACGTGCGGCTTGCCACGCCGCACGCCGCCGCGGAACAGCGGCTCGTTCCGGTACACACATGCGTCGGCCGGATTGAATTCGGGTCGCGGTACGAAGAACCATTCACCTTGCCGCACGAACCCGGGGTTGTGCCGCCGATTGCGGTCACGCCCCCGCACCTGCGCCCGATCCTGTGCATCGCGGACCGCGGCCGGCTTGAGCGCTTCCATCGCTGTGCGCACATTGCTCGTGCTGCGATCCGGCACGGCGGCGACGAACCAGTGCCGCTCGTCATGCCCGCACAGGAATTTGTCTTTGGTCATGTTCGACGCGTCGCGAACCATCAAGAGCAGATGCCGCTCGCGCGGTCGTACGTCAAGCACCGACAACCGCCGGGACTCTCCCACCACGAGATCAAAGTACTCCCCGGCGCGATCGAGCTTCACATCGAGCGCGACATGCGCCGCCGTCGTTTCGGGTATGAAACGTCGCTGATTCCAGCTCCATGAGAACCGGGGACGCAACGTCTGCATACGCACACGCGCGCCGATCCGCTCAAATTTTGAAACCACTTCGCCATTCATGAAACCATGCTCCGTATGAGGTAGCGGCGCGCAGATGCACCGAGATTGGCGACACCGGGCTGTCGCCTGCGGAACGCGCAGTTTCGGACGCCATGTCGCGCGGCATCGGGTGCATCAGCGCAGATGCGCCGCCCCGCGCTGCCCACGACGGCTGGACGAGCTGCACGCCCGATCGCCAACGCACGACGCGCCTGATTGTGAAAAAAAGAAAACGGCTTCGCCCATCGAGCGACGGCGACGATCGCCATCGCGCAGGCGCGACTCTACGTCGGCGATCACATCGCCGTCGGAGTCTGACTACTCGAGAGATTCGGCAGGTGACTCACTTCGCCCGTGGTACCAGCACGGGTTTTGTCCGGCGGAGAGCCGGGTGCGTAAAATATGAGTCACAAACCGGCGAAAGTCAAAAAAACTTGAAATTTCCCGACCTAGCTGCCGATGCAAACGCAATTTCTCGTTCTCTGGCGACACCCACTCCGCACCGCGGCACCGATCTCCAAACGAGATGGCCTGGGAGCGCTTCTCAAAAAAAGCGACCGTTCGAAAGGCGCGGTTGCTACCCACAACCAACAGGGATGCTTCGATTCTGCGTCCTGCCCATCCTGATGGTCCTATCAGATTCCCCTTCGGACGGCAGCGTCGTTGCCCACGACGTCGGCGGCGAGGCGTTGTCGGCCTTTCTGAGCAAGGTCAATTGCATTGAACAGGATGAACGGGATAAGCAGGATGCACAGTGTGCTACCTGTACCAGCGGTTTTTCGACCGGCACCCAATCAAAGCCACGCACCGACCCCAACGCGCAGGCAGGGTCTTCGCCACCGCCGTCGCCCCCGATTCAGCTTCCGCGGGTACCAAATTCCGAAACCACACCCCGCTTTTGCCCGCGCCTCAAATCTGGTTCGCCGCCCCCTTGGCATCCCCACCCGGCGTGTTATACTGCCCGACTCGGCGGACCGTGTCCCTCGATATGGACCGCCCAAAAGCACCGCAGTGAGAGAACTATGCCGACAGTCAATCAGTTGGTCCGCAGGCCGCGACGACCCGTCGTCGCAAAGTCGAAAGTCCGCGATCTGTTGGAATGCCCGCAACGCCGCGGCGTCTGCCTGATCGTCAAGACCCAAACGCCCAAGAAGCCGAACTCGGCTTTGCGCAAGGTGGCCCGCGTGCGCCTGACCAATGGTCAGGAAGTCACCGCGTACATCCCGGGCATCGACCACAACCTGCAGGAACACTCGATCGTCCTCGTTCGCGGCGGTCGCGTGCGCGATCTGCCCGGCGTGCGATACCACATCGTCCGCGGCGCGCTCGACTGCTCAGGCTCGGAGATGCAGGGCAAGTTCAACGTCCGCCGCAATCGCAGCCGCAGCAAGTACGGCGTGAAGGTCAAGAAGAAATAACGTTGCGCGTCACTGGCAACTATCGAGATTCCCGGGCGATGTGCCCGCTGGGTTGAGGCGACTATGGCATTCAAGAAGTTCACCGCATCGGATCGTTCGCTCAAGGCCGACTCGCGCTACGGCAGCAAGCTGGCCAGCAAGTTCATCAACTGCATGATGCTGGGCGGCAAGAAGTCCGTCTCGCAGCGCATCTTTTATGATGCCATGGAGATGATCGGCGAAAAGATCAAAGAGCGTCCGCCGATCGAGATCTTCGAAACTGCGCTGAACAACGTGAAGCCGGCCATCGAGGTCCGCTCCAAGCGCGTCGGCGGTGCCAACTATCAGGTGCCGATGCAGGTGAACAACCGTCGTCAGCAGTCGCTGGCGATCCGCTGGCTGCTCGATGCGACCCGTTCGAAGAAGGGCAAGCCGATGCACGAGCGCCTGGCTTACGAATTCATGGCGGCGTTCAAGCGCGAGGGCGATGCCATGCAAATGCGCGAAAACGTGCACCGCATGGCCGATGCCAACAAGGCGTTCGCCCACTTCGCCTGGTAGTCGCCAGATCGCATTCGACCGAGGCGGCGTCGTGCTACGCCTCGCACAATCTTTGCAGACGGCCGGCCGGATCGGTTCGGCCGTCTTTGCTTTTCTCGCCGCGTTGCGGCGGTTGGAGAACAAACCATGTCGGGAGACTGGGAAAGCTACATGGGGCAACTGAACGACGCCCCCGCCAACTTCTTGGTTGATCTGGGCCTGCTTGATCAGGCACCGCTGCCCGGCAGCCTCGACTTGCTGATGATTCAAATCGACCTTCCGCAACCGACCGAAGAGGGGTTGCCGAGCGAGGCCGATTTCGACTTTCTCGAGAAAATAGAAGAGTCGATCATCGAGTCGATCACGCAGAAGGTCGAAGGTACTTACGTCGGCGCAGTCACCTCGCAGGGCACGCACACCATGGCGTTCTACTTCACCAAGCGCGACGGCAGCGAGGCCGACGTCGAAAAAGCCATGAGCGCGATTGATGGCGTCGAATGGGGAGCACAGGTCGAGAGCGACGCACCCTGGTCGTTTTACTTCGACGTGCTCGCCCCATCGCCCGAGCAGATGCGCTTCATCGGCGACGCGCGGCTCGTCGAACAACTCGAAGAAGCCGGCGACAAGCTCTCGACCCCGCGCGACGTCGAGCACTCGGCATTTTTCGAGACGGCCGACGATCGCACCGCATTTGTCGAAGCGGTCAAGCCGCTGGGCTTTGCGGTAACGGGTACCGAGGACGACGCCGACGAAGATCTTCCGTTCGGGCTGGAACTCGTCCGCAAGCACTCAGTCGAACTGGACACCGTGTTTGGAATTACGTCGCAACTTGACGAGCTGGCGACGGGCCACAATGGCATGTATGACGGCTGGCAGACCGGGCTGGTGAAGTAACGCAATCGAGTTCGGGACGGGCCAGAGCTTACGGTTGCGCGCGGCGCGCTGCAGCCGCCTTGCCGCGCGGCGCGATCGAGCTATAGTCCAGCAACTCCGGCGCGAGCGGTCGGCCCGCCCGCGCGTCGCCCACGCAAGCAGAGCAACCGAGTGTTCGAACTCGAGCTGATCGTTCAAAACCTGCTTCAGCCGCCGATCCTCTTTTTTCTGCTCGGTCTGATCGCGGTCTGGACCCTTTCCGATCTCGAAATCCCGCAACCGATTCCAAAAGTGCTTTCGCTCGCGCTGCTGCTGACGATCGGCTTCAAAGGGGGCGTGCAGCTTGCCGCTGGCGGCTTGAACGCCGCCGCTCTGCTGAGCCTCGGCCTCGCGATCGCCATCGCCATTGTGACGCCGCTTTATGCCTATGCGCTGCTTCGCATCAAGCTAAACGTCCACGATGCGGCTGCCGTGGCCGCGACGTATGGCTCAGTCAGCGCCATCACGTTCATCACCGCGATCAGCTTTCTCGACAAGCTCGGCGTTGCCTATGGCGGGCACATGATCGCCGCGATGGCGCTCATGGAATCGCCCGCGATCATCATTGCCGTGCTGCTGGTGCAACTCTCGAACCGCAAAGATGGCGAGCGCAACGAGAACGCCTCGATCGCGGCGCTCATTCGTCACTCGCTGTTCAACAGTTCAGTGCTGCTGCTGCTCGGTAGCGCCGCGATCGGGGTTGCGACCGGCGTACGCGGCGGCGAAGCGCTCAAGCCGCTAACCAAAGACCTGTTCCCCGTTTTTCTCACGTTCTTCCTGCTGGACATGGGCATCGTCGCCGGGAAGCGCTTGCGCGATCTCTGGACCGCCGGTACGTTTGTCGTCGCCAGCGGCGTATGGCTTCCCATTCTCAACGCGGTGCTCGCATTGGCGATTTGCTATGCCTGCGGAGTCGATCGCGGCGATGCGTTTCTGCTGGTTGTTCTGGCCGCGAGCGCTTCGTACATCGCGGTGCCCGCTGCGATGCGGCTCGCGATTCCCGAAGCGCGGCCCAGCCTTTATGTTTCGATGGCGCTGGCGATCACGTTTCCGTTCAACATCACACTGGGCATCCCCACGTATTATTGGTGCATCAGCCTGCTCTGGGGTGACGCATGACGTCGGTCAAACGGCTGGAAATCGTGATCACCGCGCTGGCCCTGCCAGAGTTGCAGCGGCTGCTCGACACGCACGAGCCGGTCGGCTACACCGTCGTTCGCGATGTTTCGGGCATGGACGACGGTTCCAGCATCGGCGACGAAGTATCGGGGGCGCTGCACAACCACTTGGTCATCATCTCGGTCGAGCCGTCGCGATTGAAGTCGCTGACCGACGGTATCTCGCCATTGCTGAAGCGATTCGGCGCATCGTGCCTGATTTCCGATGCACAGGCGCTCTGATCTGCCGCCGCTGCCACGCGCTAACTCGCACACCCGCCGATGCTTAGATTCGCCGCGCCGATATCCGCGCAACTTTCGCGAATCATTCGCTTCACTTTTCACGGTTACCGGGCCTAAAACCACATGGGTATTCACCTCATTCATTCACGCAACGCAAGGGGCGGCGAGATGCGCGATTTTCGTTTTGGTGCAGCGGCACTTTTGGTCGGCGGGTTCGCAGCGACGGCAGCGGCGGACAATGTCTACTCCAACACGATCGTCGGCGGCTGGAGCTTCGAGGCCGCCCCGCCGTTCGTGCTGACGTTCCCCGACACGCCGTTGCCGGAATTTGGCGGCACGCTCACCATCACCGCGACGGGCGATCTCGACGCGCTCGATGAGTATTTTGCTGTCGCGATCGAGGGCACCGATTTCGGCATTTTCTTCGACGACATGCCGCTCGACGGCACCGAGGTGATCGGCCTGAGCCGCACGCAACTTGGCGACTGGGTCGAGGATGGACAGGTCGACGTCACGATCTCGCCGTCGGCGACGGTGGGCAATGCGAGCGTGAGCCTGTATCTGAACTATGGCTCGATTCCCGAGCCAACGACAATGGCGATGCTCGGCCTGGCGATCACCGCGATGGGAATGCGCCGCCGGTAGCGCGTAGTGTGGGCATCGCCCACCATTTCTCGCGTTGGCACGAGCGTCCGCAAATTGTGGGCGATGGCCGCCCGACGCGCTCGCGTCTGCGCGGGCGAATGCGAATGGTGGGCAATGCCCACCCTACGCGCTAAGAATGGTGGGCGATGCCCACGCTTCGCACTGAGCACTGAGCACTTTTCATTCCGCACTTTCCACTTTGCATTCCCCCCGCCACTCCGCGACCATTCGCCGGTACACATGAGCATGACCCGATTCACACCGGCCACGCTGCGCGACGCGTTCATCGCGCGTTTCGGCCGCCCGTCCGAGACAGTCACCCGCGCCCCCGGCCGTGTAAACCTGATCGGCGAGCACGTCGACTACTGCGATGGCCTCGTGTTGCCGATCGCAGTCGAGCAGGCGACCTGGATCGCCTGCGCCCCGCGCGCTGACCGCGTGGCGAACGTCTTCTCGACCGACCCCGACCAATCCCACACGTGGACGCTTTCCGATTGGAAGCGCGGCCGCGACCCGCACTGGACCAGCTACGTCGCCGGAGTCGCCGATCTGCTCATGCAGCGACGCGCGGCCCTTCGCGGCTTCGACATGCTGATTTGGAGCGACGTGCCGCGCGGGGCCGGCGTCTCCAGTTCCGCCGCCCTCACGGTTGCCGCGGCACTAGCCCTCACTTCACTTGCCGGCGAGCCGCTCGACAGCCGCGAGTTCATCGAGCTGTGCCGCCGCGCGGAAAACGAGTTTGCCGGCGTGCCGTGCGGCATCATGGACCAGTCGGCATCGCGCTGGGCACGCGAGGGGCACGCGCTTTTGCTCGATTGCCGCACACTGGAGCATGAGCACATTCCACTGAACCTCGACAAGCACGCCCTGCTGCTGATCGACTCCGGCGTGCGACATGAACTGGCCGACGGCGAGTACGCCGAGCGTCGCAAGCAATGCGAAGCCGCCGCTCGGTATTTCCGCAAGCTGAATCCGGATGTGCGCTCGCTGCGCGATGTGTCATTCGAAACCGCGCGGGCGCATTCGTCGCAAATGGACCCGCTCGCCGCGGCGCGGGCGATGCATGTGACCAGCGAGATCCAGCGCGTGCGCGAGGCGGCCAGTGGGCTGCGGCGTAGCGACTACGCGACGCTGGGACGACTCATGTACGCCTCGCACGAGTCGCTGCGCGATCGATACCAGGTCTCGTGCGACGAACTGGACCGCATCGTCGAGCAACTACGCGCGACGCGCGGCGTGTTGGGCGCGCGACTGACCGGCGCGGGCTTCGGCGGGAATGTGATCGCACTGGTCGATGCGGGAGCGGTAGACGCCGCAAACGGCTCCGTTGCTCCGCTCGCCACAAGAGCTTTCGAAGTGCATCCGGGCGGCGGCGCGGCGATTTATTGAGCGCTGGATCGCACATTCGTACACCCCCAAACTGGCGCCACGCGGCGAAACCGAGCAGATTCCGCACCCCGCAGTGCCGACGACTCAATCATAAAGTTCGATGCTGCCTTCACTTACAGGCGTGCCCGAAATTTTTCGCCGAAATTCCGGAAAAAGCGTGACAGGGTTACTATGCCCATAGTAGTCTACCGATGTACGTAGTAACGAGGTCCAAAGCAATGCCCCGAAAAGTACCGCACATCACCGCCGCCGAGCTTCGCATCCTCAAGGTGCTATGGCGCATCGGCGACGGCACCGTCCGCACCGTCAAAGACGAACTCGAACGCGAAGGCGGCGAGCCGCTGGCCTACACGACCGTCATGACCATGATGAACCAGCTTGGTGCCAAGGGCGGCTTGGATGTCGACAAGGACCGCCAGCCGTTCATCTATCGCGCCGCGGTCAAACGCGACCAGGTTCTGCGCGATCGCATTCAGCAATTCTTGAGCAATGTCTTCGACGGGCAAGCCAGCGAACTCGTCTTGCAACTCGTCGAAGAGGCCGAACTTTCGAAAGACGATCTGAAACGCATCGAGGCCAAGATCGCCGACCGCGAACGAAGCGGCCAGTCGGAGGGCGGGAAATGACCTCACTGATCCCGACTTTCCTGGGCACGATCAACCTGTCGCAAGCAGCGGCGTCGTTCGCGTATTGGATGATCCAGTCGCTCGCCTACGGCACGGTCGCCGCATTGCTTACCTGGCTGCTGGCGATTTCACTGCTGCGTAAAGCGCGGCCGGGACTTCTGGCCGCCGTATGGCTCGTCGTGCTCGTCAAATTTGTGCTGCCGGTCGGGCCGGAGTTCAGCTATTCGCTGAGTTCGCTGGTCGGCGCGTGGTTGCCGTTGCCCGCGCCTGTTCCCGCAACGGTGCCGTGTGCGGCTGCGGCCGTTCCGCTCGAACTAGCGGGACCGGCGACAGCTGGGTTCGGCGACCTGATCGTCTTCGCGACGGTCCAGTCGACTGAAGCGTGTGCGACGCCCCCGGCGACACTCACGAGCGTTCCGCCGCCCGCGCCCATCGCAGCATTCTGGTCAAACGTTCCGTGGCTCAGCATCCTGACCGCGGCCTATCTCATCGCCGTCGCGGCTTTCGCCACGCTTCAAGTCGTCGCCTATCGCCGATTCCACTCGCGCTGCCGCCAACTGCCGCTCGCCGATACCGTGCTGCGCGGCTACGTCCACGCGCTCTGCCGGCGCGTCGGCGTGCGCGGCTTGCCGACCGTTCGCGTCAGCGAGGAGTGGCCGACGCCGTTCGTTTATGGATTGCTATCGCCGACGCTCGTGATTTCGGTCCGCCGTTACCGCGGCCCGCGCGAGCTTGAGGCCGTTTTGCTGCATGAAATCGCACACCTTCGTCGCGGCGACCTGCTGGTGCGTTACCTGCAAGTGGTCGTCGGGACGGTGCTCTTCTTCTGGCCGGTGGTCGCGTGGGTGAACCGCCGGATCGATTTGGCTCGTGAGCAGGCTTGTGACGAATGGGCCCTTCGTCATGGTCGGCTCAGCGCCACCGCGTATGCGCGGTGCCTGCTGAGTGCTGCGCGAGCGCGGCGATCCGGTTGGTCGCAGTTTGTACCCGCGGCGATGGCCGCCAATGCTTCGCACGTCGAAAGGAGAATTGACATGATCATGAATACGTCGACCGGGCTTCGTCGCGGTCGTTTCCTGAGTCTGCTGGCCGGTTGCGGCATCGTCGTTTGGGGTGGTTTCGTGCTCAGCGGCGCGAACGCCGCCATGATCAAGGCCGCCGCGGTCAAGCAGGACGCCCAGAGCGGTCCGGCCGGCGCGGACGTGATCGTTGAGTCCCAGGTGCTCGTGCTTGATTCGAACGGCAACCAGTTGCAGTCGTCGGACTGCAAGGCTTTGCCGATGCTCGCCGATCTGCCGCTGATCGGAAAAATGTTCTGCGGCAACCCGACGGGCGGCCATATGCAGATGTTTGTTGCCCGCGCGGGCAGCGGCGACAACGTGTCGCACAACATGAACATCTGCCTCAACAAGAGCCAATCGCCGGAGGCGCTGGCGAGCTTCCTCGCCGGGCACCCGACGGCCGATGCCGATGCAAACGGCACACTTACGCAGGGCGAGTTTGACGCGTATCACATCGCGCTCGCGATGAGTGCGCCCGCGGGCGTACTCGGCCAATTCCCCAAGGCCGACGTCGATAGCGACGGCACGTTGAGCGCCAGCGAAGCGGCACGGCTCGTTACGCTCGGCTTGCAGCTTGATGTCAACGCCAAGTTCGGCTTGAATTGTGACGCGAACACAGCCGGCGCGGTGGCCACGACCGACGATGGTCAGACGCCGCACCAGCGCATCGCGATCGCCTTTGCCGGTGGCCCGATCGGCGGCACCATTCCGCCTGAGCTTCAAGCCAAGATCGACGAGATCAAGGCGCGTGGCGGCACCGGCCAGATGCGCATCATGCGCATGAACGGCGGCGACGCGCAGATGCACACCGTCGATCCCGATGCGATTCCCACCTGCGCTCCCAAGGTCGAAGTCAACGAAGCCGACGGCAAGATTAGCATCAAGGTCGGCGACGGCGAGCTGATCGTCGTGCCGCTCAACAAGGACGGCAACGTCGATCAGACGATCGAAGACGGCAATCGCAAGGTAATCGTTCGCCGCGCGGTGACCAGTAGCGACGATGCGAAGACCGACGACGTCGATGTGCAGACCATCATCACGCGCGTCGGCGAGCCGATGGTCTTCTCGACCTCGAGCGACGACGCCGCCGATGGCACCATGCCGCGCATCGCCCTGCGTGCGATGGCCAGTGACATGCTCCCGCCGACGATCTGGCTGATGGCCAACGTCGACACGACGCCCAGCGCCGCGGACGTGGCCCGCTATGTCACGCTGGCCGAGCAGACGCCGCTGGCCGATTTCTTGACCAACAACCCGACGGCCGACACGAATGCCGACGGCGTGCTGACCGTCGCCGAGCGCGATGCGTTCGTCGAGAAGCAGTCGATCGACATGCGCTCGCACCTGCTCGAGAGCATGCCCGAAGCCGATGCGAACAGCGACGGCACGCTAACTGACGAAGAGCTGAAGACGCATCTGATGAGCAAGACCGGCAGCGACGGCGTATGGACCGACGGCGATACCACGCCGCGCATGATCATGATGCGTCACGGTCAGGGCGCGAACATCGATCAGCAGTCGAGTAACGGCCGTGTGATGATCCGCATGCACGCCACCACGAGCACGAATTCGAGCGACAACGCGGACAAGTAACCTGCGCCGAGCGCGACGGATTTTCGTTTTGGCCCTCAATCCCACGGTGCGGCTACTTGCTGCACCGTGGCTTTTTCGTGATCTCGATGGGCGCCCGGCTCGTCGCGTCCGCCGAGTCGCCGTCGCCCTCTATAATTCCCCGCAATGAGCGCACGCGACGACGCACGCATCGAGAAACTCCGCGACAAGATCGCGCACTTTCCCAAATCCCCCGGCGTCTACCTGATGAAAGACGCGACGGGCGTCGTGCTCTATGTCGGCAAGGCCCGCGACCTGCGTTCGCGCGTCAGCAGCTATTTCCAGAACTCCGCCGATCTGCTCACCACGCGCGGCCCCGAAATCGCCCACATGGCGGCACTGGCCGTCGACATCGACATCCTCGAGTGCGACACCGAGGTCGACGCCCTGCTCCAGGAAAACCGCCTGATCAAGGACATTCAGCCCGCCTACAACGAGCGGCTGAAAGACGACAAGAGTTTTCCGTATCTCGAGATCACCACCGGCGACGATTTTCCCGGCGTCTATGTCACGCGCTCGCCGCGGATCAAGGGCAGCAAACTCTGGGGGCCGTTCACCAGCGCCGCGGGCCTGCGCGATGCGGTCAACGCCCTGCAAAAAGCGTTCAAATTCCGCACATGCGAGTTGGAGATTCTGGAGACCGACGAGAAACGCCGCTATTTCCGCCCCTGCCTGCTGCACGCGATCAATCAATGCACCGCGCCCTGCGCCGATCTCATCAGCCGCGAAAAGTATGGCGAGGACATCAAGCGCCTGTCGAAATTGCTGAACTCCAAACGCAGCGCGCTGATCCGTGAACTCACGCGCGATATGAAGTCCGCCGCCGAGGAGAAACGCTTCGAAGACGCGGCCACGCTCCGCGATCGCCTGAAGGCGATTCAGTCGCTCGCACTCTCGGGCGACGTCGATCGCGATGTACAGCCCGAGGTGTTCTACATCGATCCGACGATGGGCCTCGAAAAACTCGGCGCGCTGCTCGAACTGCCCGAGCGCCCGCGCGTGATCGAAGGAATCGACATCGCCACGTTGCAAGGTGAAGAGTCCGTCGGTTCGCTGGTCTGCTTCATCGACGGTCGCCCGTTCAAGAACGGCTATCGCAGGTTCAAGATTCGCACGGTCGCGGGCGTCGACGACTACGCCATGATTCGCGAGGTGATCGTGCGTCGCTATCGCCACGCGGCCAGCGCCGAGGAGTTGTTCCCGGATGTCATCCTCATCGACGGCGGCCTCGGTCAACTGCACGCCGCGATGGAGGCGTTCGAAAACCTGCATCACGCGATCGAAACCGAGGCGGGCAGGGCGGTGAAGCCGGCGATGGTGATTTCACTGGCCAAGCGCGAAGAGGAAATCTACATCCAGGCCAAATCAAAGCCGCTGAAGCTGCCGCGAAACAATGAAGCGCTGCGACTATTGCAGCAGGTGCGCGACGAGGCGCATCGCTTCGGGCAGTACTATCACCACATGCTGCGCAAGAAGCGGACATTTGACGAGGACGTCGCAGCGGGTCGCCGTCCGCCGGGTCGGCGTCGAAAGGTGGAGAGTACCGACGAGCCGGCGGCTGAAGACGGTACAATCAACTGAAATGAGTGAACCACCGAATGACCGACCCGAAATCCCGCCCGAGTGGCTCGCCGAGTTCGAAGCAGCCGCGCGGCGACCGCTCGAGCAGAGGCTGAAGTACGCATTTATCAAGACGTACAAGCCGGTGATGGACGACGCCCGATTTCGGTCGTTCGATTCGATGGAAGCATATCGGCGCTGGTGCGAAGCGAACCTGCCGGATTGGCTGGGCTATGGCCGCGTTTGAATATCGCCAGGCGGCGGAGATACGCGACGTGTTTGCACGTCACGGCTGCCGTTACCTGTTCCTCGGCAAGTCCGGGGCGATCCTGCTCGGCTACCCGGACACGACGCAAGACGCTGATGTCTTCCCTGAAAAGTCGCCGCAGAATGGTGCCGCGCTCGTCGCGGCGTTGCGCGAGCTGGGCTTCGTGCTGACCGAGTCGGAGGCGGACGAAATACGACGCGGGAAGGATTTTGTTCAGCTCAAGAACGGTCCGTTCGATCTCGACTTGATCTTCGCTCCCGACGGAATCGAGCGATTCAGCGACGCATGGGGTCGGCGGATGGAGCGCGACGGATTTCCGGTTTGCCACATCGACGACATCATTAACAGCAAGGCGGCTGCCAACCGGAAGAAGGACCGCGAATCGCTCGAGCGACTGCGCTCATTCCGTGAGTATCTGCTCAATCGACGCGACATCGAATGAGATACAATTCGGTGATTCGTCACCGTATTCCTGGAGTCGTCCGCGATGCCCAACCGAAAGCCTACCTCACCCGACAGCCCATTCAGCCCCATCAGCGAAATTCTCGACGAGCTGAAGGCCGGTCGCATGGTCATTCTGTGCGATGACGAGAATCGCGAGAACGAAGGCGATCTGGTGCTGCCGGCCGAGTTCGCGACGCCCGACGCGATCAACTTCATGTTGCGATTTGGGCGGGGCACGCTTTGTGTCGCGCTCACCCGCACGCGATGCGAGCAGTTGCAATTGACGCCGCAAGTGGCGCAGAACACAACCTCGCTCGGCACGGCCTTCACGATCACGATCGACGGAGCGCCGAAACTCGGCGTCGGGACGGGCGTATCCGCGTCAGATCGCGCGATCACCATCAAGCACACGGTGCAGAGCGAGTCGCAGCCGAGCGATTTCGTGCGACCGGGCCATGTCAACCCGCTGACCGCCCGCGACGGCGGCGTGCTGGTGCGCGCCGGGCAGACCGAAGGCTCGGTCGATCTGTGTCGCCTCGCCGGGCTGATGCCCGCCGCCGCGATCATCGAAGTCCTGAACGACGACGGCACGATGGCCCGCGTGCCCGACCTGACGCGGTTCTGCGCGCAGCACGGCGTGAAGATGTGTACGATCGCCGACCTGATCGAATATCGCATCCAGCGCGAACGCATCGTGCAGCGGCTCGAAGAGGTGGATCTTCCGAATGAGTTCGGCACCTGGCGGCTCATCGCCTACAAGTCGAGCGCCGACAGCGGCACGCATTGTGCGCTGTGCTTCGGCGACGTGGGCCGAGCCGACGAGTCGGGCAATGTGCCGCAGATCCTCGACCCCGTGCTCATCCGCGTGCATTCCGAATGCCTCACAGGTGACGTATTCGGCTCGATGCGCTGCGAGTGCGGCGAGCAGCTGAGGGTGGCGATGGCGCGGATCGCGGCTGAAGGTCGCGGGGCGCTCGTCTACCTGCGACAGGAAGGCCGCGGCATCGGGCTGGTGAACAAGCTCAAGGCATATCGGTTGCAGGATCAGGGGCTGGATACGGCGGACGCCAATACGGCGCTCGGGCTGCCGGTCGATCGTCGAGATTATGGTGTCGGTGCTCACATCTTGCGGGACATCGGGCTATCGAAGCTGCGCATTTTGACCAACAACCCCAAAAAAGTGAACCGCCTGGCGGTTTACGGCCTGGATGTAGTCGAGCAGCTGCCGCTGGAGATCGCCCCGAACGCGGTCAATCGGCGGTATCTCGAAACCAAGAAGCACAAGATGGGCCACGACTTGCGGAATGTTTGATCGGCCGACCGGCGACGGGCGTTAGACCTGTCGCAAAAAAATCGGGCTGCATATCATCCGATCTCCCGGATTTTTTGCACGCCACGCCCCCCGTTTGACGCTATCACTGAGTAGAAGGAGACGGGCTGCGGTGAGATGCAATGCCCGGGCGGACGATTGGTCAGTTCTCACTCCCAGGCCGGTCGCAGACGCTCGACGCACGCAAGCTCCACGCAGGCCGTTGTTTGACGCGACGTCTGCCGGCGGCCCTCGCTCGGTAGCGCGTCGCGGCGAATGCGCCTGGGGCCGCTCGGTTCACCGAAAGTGAACCGAGCGGCTTTGCATTTTTTTGCGTAAGCAATCGAGCGGGCCGGACGCAGCGCGCCGCCGCGGTGTGACCGATTACACCCTGGACCGATCCCACCGCTCCGCCCGTTCGATTATCATCCCGCACGAGTCGGCTCGGTTGCGTGATTCGCAAATTCTCTGTCTGAGTCGAGGCTGCGGCGCGAACGTCGGCGTTCTCCCGCCCGCGCGAGGCGCTTGTTTCCTGCATGGATAAGTAATGATGAACCTCGTCACCGGGGCCACCGGACTGCTCGGATCGCACATCGTCGAACAACTGCGTCTCCGCGACAAGCGCGTCCGCGTGCTGATTCGCAAGAACAGCGACCGCTCGTGGCTCGACACGCAAGACGTCGAGTACGTCTACGGCGACGTGACCGACCCCGTCTCGCTCAAGAAGGCGTGCGAAGGCTGCGACGTGGTCTATCACGCCGCCGCCCGTGTCGGCGACTGGGGGCCGTGGGAGGAGTTTCAGGCGATCACCATCGACGGCACGCAGAATCTCGTGACGGCCGCGATCGACGCCCGCGTCCGACGGTTCGTGCATGTGAGCTCGATCAGCGTCTACGGCTATCACACGAAAGACATCACGGTCGACGAAGAGTACGGCGAGAAGCACGGCCTGGGCTACAAGATGTACAAGTGGGCGTATTACACGCGCTCAAAGGTCGAGGCCGAGAATCGCGTCTGGGCCGCGCACCAGAGCGGCAAGATCGAAACGACCATTATTCGCCCGGCGTGGATCTACGGACCGCGCGACCGCACCACGATTTTCCGCCTCGCGGGCATGATCAAGGCCGGAACGGCCAAAATCCTCGGCCCCGGCAACAACCGCCTGAACGTCGTCTACGCCGGCAACATCGCCGAAGCCGCGATCATGGCCGCCCACATGAAAGAGGGCATCGGCCAGGCGTTCAATATCAGCAACGACGGCGAGATGCAGCAAAAGCAGTATTTCGACATGCTGGCCGACGCGCTCGGCGCGCCGCGGGTGAAGCACCATGCCCCGTATGCCGCGGCGTATTTCGTCGGCTTCCTCATGGAATGCCTCGGACACCTGTTCAACTCGAAGAAGCCGCCGTTTGTGACGCGCTATGCCGTGTGGCTCATGGGTCGGCGGTCATATTTTCCGGCGGAAAAGGCGCGCAGGGTGTTGGGCTGGAAGTCGACCGTTACCTATGACGTCGGCATACCGATGACGGTGAAGTGGTATCGCGAGCAGATCGGCGAGTTGCCGAAGTCGCCGCGGAAGCAAGAGCTCGTATCTAGTTCGTCGTAGGGTGGGCATCGCCCACCAATCGCGCCGAATCTGAACCGCGTCGCGTCACGAGCGCGTCACTGCCGCCGAATGTCCTTCGCACCCGCGAACGGCCAAAATCGTGTCGAAATCGCACCGATCGCACCGACGTTTACCGACGGATTCTGTCCAGGAAACCCGCCGCGAATCTTCACGCCCGGTACCGGCCAATTGTCGATCTGCCAGCGCGGGCCGCGGCTGAGCAGCTTGGCATTGTTCTCCTCCATTCCCATCGCCAGTGCGGTCGTCGCGTCCGGCGAAAGCAGCCCCGCTGCGTTTGTCTCGCGAGCCGAGCCATCGCCGTAGAGCACATTGTCGACGAAAAGCCGGCGATGCCATCCGGTTAGCACGACCGAATCATCGACGCGATCGCCGCCCTGATTGATGTCGTCCCAACGGATCATGTTGAACCAGGTCGGCTCGCCGGCGACGACCTGCCGCGATGCCTGCTGAAACGCCGAAAGTTTGTGCCCCGCCATGCCCAGCGAGAACCACGTTTGGTCGGTGTGAAAGCCCGCGAGACTGGCGCGATAGCTGTTGCCAATCGTGTCATAGCAGGGCCGTTCGGCGTTGCCGAGCGGCGAATCGTCGATCTTGATCGATTCGGGATAACCCGTGTCGGACGGGCAGCGGAAAAGTTCGAGATTTTCGCCGCGCGACTGCGAACTGTCGCTGACGGTCGCGTCGGTCGAGCCGTAGATGTCGCGATAGAGATAGCGGTTGAGCGGGCGGGTCTTCGCGCCATAGTCGCCGCTGTCGTCGATGTGCCGTTCGGCGCCGCCCGGCGCGGGCGGAATCTGCAATTGAGCGGTGGCGATGAACGGTTCGGGGGCCGACCGGCCGCCGTAGGCGAACCATTCAACGGTACGGTAAAAATATGCCGACTCGCGATCGGCCTGATTCGCCTGGCGCGGGTGGATCGGAATGAGCAGTTCCCGCTTGTCCTCCGACGCGTAGCTCTGCATGCCCTTGCCGATCGCCGACAAATTGGCGAGACACTTGGCCCGCTTGCCGGCCTGGCGAGCGGCGTCGAGCGCAGGCAGCAGTATGGCAATGAGCAACGCGATGATGGCAATGACGACGAGGAGCTCAATGAGTGTAAACGCCCGCACCGAACCCGAACGCGAAGCGCTAGCGAGTGATCGCGACCGCAAGCGAACCGTATCCGACGAGTGGGTTCCGATGACGGCGCGTACACCCAGTTCGCGGGCGCGTCGCCGCGCGGCGGATCGGTCCAGTTGAACGCACATAGTTTCGCACACCTCACGCCGACGCGGCTCTTCGCCGGCGCAGAGCGGACGGGTCACAGTCAGGATATCCGCGGCGCGAGTGTCGGGAAACAAAAAAGACCGGACGGAAAATCGTCAGGGCCGTTTTCGGGTCGTGAACGCACGTTCCGCAACACGTGCTTCGACCGTCTTGCGTCGCGACGGCGAACTACACGCCGTTCTACCCGCGGAACACCGCCAACAAGCCCGTGCGCAGGTCATGGCCCGTCAGCCGGCTGAGTTCGCCCGCGTCGAGCCAGTTGCCGTAGCAGACCTGGCAACTGTCGATGATCGTCCCGGGGCGCAGTCGGCTATTGAGCTTGATGAGCTGCGCACCGCGACAATTCGGGCACTCCAGCCGCTCGCCGGCGACGTGGGGCGATGCGTGGAACCGCCGATCGTCGGCAAGCAGGGCCGCGGGCACTTCGCGGACCAATTGCTCCAGTTCGAGCATGTCAAGCCACATGCCGTGACAGGTCGGGCAACGATCGAGCTCGACGCCCTCGGCGAGTTCCTTTTGTAACGCGGCTTTACAGCGCGGGCAGTTCATGGCGGCTCCTCTCGAAGACAAGTGTACACGCGCGGTGCGGCACCGCGCGGTGTGAATGCAGAGGCGGTTTGTAATCGTCGCGTTGTGGAACTGCCGCCCTCGGCTGCTTGCTTCGGGGACAAAAGGACAGCGGAACAAGGGAACAAGGGAGCAAGGGAAAATTACCGCCGCGCCGCTGAAAGCATGCCGACGGCGGAGTACCGCTCGTCGGCATGGCAACCGCGCCGTTCGCGTTGACAACGCACCCGCGCCGTTCGCGCCGACCGGGCGTCTTGACCAATCACTCACGAGACAATCGCAGCTTCTGGCGAACGCCGTCGCGTTCGATTTCGACCGTGATCGTCGATGCGTCGAGCAACTTGAACATGTCCTCACGATCCAGCTCGGCGAATGGTCGACCGTCGATGGTCACAATGCTGTCGGTCAGCCGCAGGCCCGCCGTCTCGGCGATGCTCCCCGCGTCCACCGCAGCGAGTTGCCAGGGTCCGCTGCCGCGCCACGAGACACCCATCCCGAACCGCTTTGGTGCCACCGGTCGGTCAAATCGCGCGCGGTCGTTCTTTTGATCGTAGGTCACACTCAGCGACGAGAGCATACGAACGCCGATAATGACCTGATTCAGACGGTCGGCAATCATGAGCTCGGGCTTTGGAAAATCGAACTCGCCGATCCGCAGCGAACCGTCGAGTGTCGCGGATCGAAGCTCGCTCCCGTTCTCGCGCCCGCGAACGACCGGCGCAGCGGCAAATTTGAGTTTTTCGGCGAGCGACCCCGGCACCAGTACGTATCCCTGCGCCCCCGTATCGAGCAGGGCAGTAATCGTCTGTTCGCCGAGGCGGATTTCGATCTCGGGGTCTTCGTCGTCGCTGACGAGGGGCACGATGTGCTTGCCGTCGGGCTTCGGCAACTCGCCTTTCGCGATAGTGATCTTGCGCGCCGGGTAGTCGATGGTGAGCAGATACTCACTGAACAGGTGGAAACCCAGAATGCCGTGGATCGGACGCAGGCCGGGAGACTTGAACTCGGCGTTGTAGTCTCGACCGCTCATGACGAGACCGGTGAACGCCAGTTTGCCGATCGAGAGCGTGTCGAGCCGATAGCGGTTCATTTGCCGCTCTTGCCCGAGCGGGCCGACACTATCGCTGGTGCCGGCGCCCGGGAGTTTGAGAGCGTCGACAAGGGTCGTATCGACGCGTCCGGCCCCTTCGGCGCCGGTGTCGAGCAGAAACCGATACGGCCCCTTGCCGTTGACCATCACATCTTCGACCAGGATCGCGTCGCCCCAGCGAATGAAGCGCATCTCGACCTTGTCGGCGGGCAGCGATGACGCTGCATAGCCGCGTCGAGAAGTGGCTCCCTCCTGGGCCAGGGCCATCGGCACGCAAACGCACAACACGGCAACAAACGGGCTGAGTCGCATGAACTGTCTCCAATTGCGCGGCAACTCGCCGGCGCGAAGCGATGGCCCTATCGGCGTGCAATGTCGGATCGCCGACGCCATCTGAAAGGCATCGTAGGTGGTGCCATAGGGACGGGTATTGAACGAACGAAGCGCTTGGCGATTCGCGTCGAAAGCATGCGATCGATGCACGCGAGCCTGAGAACGTTGACGTTAGGAACGGTGCCCCTGTGGAAGAACCGCCGTGGGCGGCGGTGCTCCATGTTGAGCGGCTTCTGCGCATCGTGATCGAGCATACGCTTTTGCAAACGTGCGCAAAACTACGCGGAGACGCGCGAAAATCCTCCTTGAAAACAAGGCGATTTTTCGATCGCCGCCGCAGCGGCGGCGGTCGTCACTTGTATGATCTTGTGCTCGAACGCACCGCAGCATCACACCGCCCGCTCGGGAGATCGAATGAACATTCTGCTCCTCTCGCCCCGCACACCGAAGACGTTTTGGAGCTTCTGCCATGTTATGCCGTTCATCTCGCGCAAGGCGGCGTTTCCGCCGCTCGGGCTGCTGACTGTGGCCGCGATGCTGCCGCGCGACTGGAAGCTGCGGCTCATCGATCTCAACATCGAAGAGCTCGACCACGCCGCAATCGCGCAGGCCGACTTTGTATTCGTGTCGGGCATGCTCGTACATTTCGAATCGGCGCGCGAAGTGATCGAGCGTGCAGCGGCCTGCGGCAAGACCGTCATCGCCGGCGGGCCGCTATTTACGAGCGGACGCGAGCGATTCCCGTCACTGAGACACGTCGCGATCGGCGAAGCCGAAGAGCTGATGCCGTCGATCGTCGCGGACATGCGAGCCGGAACGCTACAGCCGGAGTATCGATCGTCAACGCGCCCGGACATCACACAGACGCCGGTGCCGCGATGGGATCTGCTGCGGCTCAGGCAGTATGCGACGATGCCGATTCAATATTCGCGCGGCTGCCCGTTCGATTGCGAGTTTTGCGACATTGTGGCGATCTATGGCCGGACGCCGCGCGTGAAAAACCCGGCGCAGGTGGTGGCGGAACTGGACGCGCTGGTCGCCGCGGGTTGGAACGGCGGCGTGTTCGTGGTCGATGACAACTTCATCGGCAACCGCGCGCGGGTAAAAGACCTACTACGAGCGCTCATCGAGTGGCGCAAGCGACGTCGCTCGCAGATCAGTTTTCTGACCGAGGCATCGCTCAACCTGGTCGATGATGAGGAGCTGCTCGATCTGATGGTGGCCGCGGGCTTCAAACGCGTGTTCGTGGGCATCGAGAGTCCCGCGGAGGAGAGCCTGGCGGAATGCGGTAAGGTGCAGAACAAGAGCCGCGACATGGTGGCCGCCGTGCGAAAGATGCACCGCAGCGGCATCGAAGTAATGGGCGGATTCATCGTCGGGTTTGACAGCGACCCGAGCGATATTTTTCAGCGGCAGCTTCAGTTCATTCGACAGAGCGGCGTGGTGACGGCGATGGTCGGATTGCTGACCGCACTGCCGGGCACGCGTTTGTTCAAGCGGCTGTCGGGCGAAGGTCGAATCATCGGCCACAGCACGGGCAACAACGTCGACGTCGATCTGAATTTTGTGCCGAAGCTGGATCGCGAGACACTGCTGGCGGGCTATCGATCGCTGGTGAAGCACTTGTACACGCCGCGCGAATACTATCGGCGTGTGCTGACGTTTCTGCGTGACTATCGACCGTCGGGGCCGAAATTGCCGCCGCGGTGGAATGAAATCGCGGCGTTCTTCCGGTCGCTGTGGGTGCTGGGCGTGGCGAGTCCGGGGCGGCGCGAGTATTGGAAGTTTCTGGCTCGCACACTGCTGCTGCATCGAGCGGCGTTTGCGGAGGCGATGAGCCTGGCGATCATGGGGCACCACTTTCGGCGGGTGGCGAGCGCGATGTAATTCTTGACGACGACCGGCGGCGCGCGATGAAGAACGCGGCCGAGCGCGGATACGCTCCGGAAGAACCGCGGGGGGCCGCGGTGCTCCATTGCGCGGCGGCGCGGTTTGCGAAAACCTGCCGCTCGCCGCAGAATGCCCGTTTCGATTTTTCACCGGCAACGGAGCGGCATCGCCATGCGTTGGAGCCAGTTCTTCATCGTCACCAGCAAGGAAACCCCCAAGGACGCAACCGCCTCGTCGCATGTACTCATGCTGCGCACAGGCATGGTCCGGCAAGTCGCTGCGGGCGTGTACGGGTACCTGCCGCTCGGCTATCGCACGCTGCGTAAGGTCGAAGAGATCATCCGCCACGAGATGAACCGGGCGGGCGCAATCGAGCTGCACATGAGCGTGCTGATGCCGGTCGAGTGGTGGGAAGAGACCAACCGCGTCGCGGCGATGGGCGACACATTGCTGCGGCTCGCCGGTCCGAAGGGCGACTGGCGCGATCAGTCGGTGCTTGGCCCGACGCACGAAGAGCAGATCACCGAGATTGCGCGGGCGTACCTGAACAGCTACAAGCAGTTGCCCGTGAATCTCTATCAGATTCAGACGAAGTTCCGCGGCGAGGCGCGGCCCAAGAGCGGCGTGCTGCGCACGCGCGAGTTCCTGATGAAGGACGCGTACAGCTTCCACGACAGCAAAGAGAGCCTCGACGAAGGCTATCAGAAGATGTACGACGCATACTGCCGCATCTTCTCGCGCTGCGGATTGCCGTATGTCGCGGTCGAGGCCGACAGCGGCGCGATCGGCGGCGATGCGTCGCACGAGTTCATGGTGCTGACCGACGCCGGCGAGGACACCGTCGCGATCACCGAGAGCGGCGACTATGCGGCCAACACCGAACGTGCGACCGCGTTTTTCCCCGAAGAGTCGATGCAGGCCCGGCTGACGCAACTGCGCGAGATCGAGCAGACCGGCGGCTTTGCGCCGAAGCAGGAAGTGCATACGCCGAATGCGGGAAAGATCGAAGATGTCTGCGCGGTGATGAACATTTCGCCGACGCAGATGATCAAGACGATCATTTTCGATCTGCATACGGTTCGCAAGGTGAGCGGTCGCGATACCGAATGGCGCGGCTGGGTTGTGGCGCTGGTGCGCGGCGATCACGAGATCAACGAGGTCAAGTTCCGCAAAGTCGTCAAGAACGCGCTGGCGGATGAGATGATCATGAGCCTCGAAATGGCGACGCCGGAATCGATCGAGAAGCTGACCGGCGCGGCGGTGGGCTTCGCCGGGCCGCAGGGCATGGCCGACAAGGTCGATCGCCTGATCATCGATCGCGAAGTGACGCTGATGCGCGACGCGTGCAGCGGCGCGAACAAGACGGATTATCACGTAACCGGCATCACGCCGGGACAAGATTTTCCGCTAACCGGACCGAAGGCGGTGGTGGCCGACATTCGCACGGTGGTCGAGGGCGATCTGTCGCCGACCGGCAGCGGGGCAAAGATCGGCCTGCGCACGGCGATCGAAGTGGGCCACGTGTTCAAGCTGGGGACGAAGTACAGCGACGCGATGAAGGCGACGTTCCTGACCAAGCAGGGCAAGCCGCAGACGCTGATCATGGGCTGCTACGGCATCGGCGTGAACCGCATCGTGGCGGCGACGATCGAAAGCCACCATGACGAGAACGGCATTGTGTGGCCGATGTCGATCGCCCCGTTTGAGTGCGTGGTGATCTCGCTCGATCCGAAGGACGAGGCGGTGGCGAAGGCCGCGGGCGACATCTACGCCGGGTTGCAGGCAGCGGGTGTTGATACGCTGTACGACGATCGCGACGAGCGCGCAGGGTTCAAGTTCAAGGACGCCGACCTGATCGGCTTCCCGCTGCGCGTGGTGATCGGCAAGAAGAGCCTCGAAGCGGGCGGTGTCGAGGTCAGCCATCGCAAGGACGGCGTGAAGCAGGTCGTGGCGGTAGCCGATGCCGTGCGGCACGCGACGGAACGGGTGACCGCGGAGCGCGCGTAGCGAGCGACCGTCGTGGTCGGGTCGCTCAGCCCCCTGCAGCCGATCAGCCGCGCAACACGGCGGCGTGTTTGAACGATTCGCCCAAAATCGCCCGCGCGTCGGCCTCTAGCCAGCGATCGAGCACCGTCGCATACACGCTCCGAAAATCGAGCTTGTGTCGCACGTCGCCCTCATCGAGGTTGCGAAGGTCCGGCATTTCGCCCAATACGCCCGCCCGGCACGCGCTACCCGCGAGAAACATCGGTGCCGCCGCTCCGTGATCAGTGCCCTGGCTGGCGTTCTCGCTCAGCCGCCGGCCGAATTCGCTGAACGTCATCACCAGCACACGATCGAGTTGGCCGCGCTGCTTCAGGTCATCGACAAACGCCGCCGTCGAATCGCTGAGCTCGCGCAGCAGCGGACCGTGCGCGAGTTGCTGCCGCGCGTGCGTGTCGAAGCCGCCCAGCGACGTGTAGTAGACGCGCGGGCCAAAGTCGGCGCTGATGAGCTGCGCGATCTGTTGCAACCGCCGGGCGAGTCCGTAATCCGGATACGGCGCTTTCACCGTGTCGCCGCGCACGACCTGCTCGATGCGCCGCGCCGTGTCGCAGCTCGACAGAGCGACGCGCTGCACGAACAGCAAATCATCACCCGCCCCGCCGCGCGGCGCCTCGATCGCCGTGCGCAGCGCCGCATCATCACCATCGAGCCGAAACGCATCAATTCCGCGTATCGACGGCACGGCCTGCGACCGCGTGCGCAGCGCGAGCGGAAGCGATTCGTCGCTCACGTGCAGCGCCTGCGGCGCGCCGCCGTCGACCGTCGATCGGTCGACCAATCGACCGAGCCAACCGTCATTCGCGCCCTCCGGCTTCATGCTCGCCGTGTGCCAGATGTCCATCGAGCGAAAATGTGAGCGATCGGGGTTTGGGTAGCCGACGTTCGTGATCGTCTGCAACAGGCCGGCCTCGTGCAATCGGTGCATGCCGGTCATTTCTGGATGCAAGCCGAGCGTGTCGCTGAGCCGTAGAGCGCGATCGGCTCCGATGCGCAGTGTCGGCCGCGCCTTTTGATACAGGTCATCCGCGAACGGAATCACCGTATTCAATCCATCGTTGCCGCCGCTGAGCTGAATCACGACGAGCGTGCGGCGATCCTTGCCGGGAGTCGCGGCCAGCGCCGTGCGACACAGAAAGCCGGGCAGCGAGCCGCACGTCGCCATCAGCGTCGCGCCGGCGATCGAGGATTTCAGAAAGTCGCGTCGCGTTGCACTCATGGATCGGTTCCTCATTCGCTGTGTGCGATCCGCCGATTTGGAATATCGGCGTCCGCTCACGCAAGCTGATATTCCGGGCAACTCAAGAGCACCCGCACCACCGTTCGCATGCCATCATCGCCGCGCAGGTCGCTGCTGGTACCCTGCCGCGCGATCGACTCGGGTACGCGCCCGTCGAGCAGCAACTCGCCGCAGAAACGCACGATCGCATCGGTCGAATCCTCTACATCGTATCGGCCGCGCAGCGCACCCGCATCGAAAAACTCGCCGCTCGCCGCACGGCCCACCGTATTTAGGCGAATCAGCATGGTCGCCGAGTCAAGCCAGGTGCGATGTCCGTCCCAGCCCTTCACGCTCGGCGGCTCGAACAGCCGCTGTCCCATTTGCGAAGTCACATCATCGAGCCGCGCCGCCGGCACGCGCAGTTCGAGCGAGCGCGCGATGCCGATTGCGAATTCGACGGGCGACTTGATGCGGGCGCGATAGTGTTCTGCGGCGAAAAAGGCTTCGCTGCGCAGCACCGCGCGCAGCGTGTCGCGGATGTCATAGTCGGTTGAGCAGAGTTTTTCGGCGACCGCGGAGACCAGCGCGTCGGTCGGCGTGGGCGAAACGAATTCCCGCAGCAGCTTGGTCGCGATGAATCGCGCCGCCGCGGGCTGCGCCAGGGCGATGCGAATGATGTCGGGACCGTCGAAGTTGCCGCGCGCGCCGAGCACAACTTTTTCGCCCGTGTCGTGGTCGGTCGCCGCGAATTGAAAACTGCCCCGCCGCTGGTGCCAGCCGGTAAACGCACGGGCGGCTTCCTTGATATCGCGCTCGGAGTAATTGCCGACACCAAGCGTAAACAATTCGAATAGCTCGCGGGCGAAATTCTCGTTGGGTCGGCCTTTCACATTTTCATTGCCATCGAGCCAGACGATCATCGCCGGGTCACGCGCCATCGCCAGCGTCAAATCGCCGAATTTGCCCAGCGCATGCTGCTCGATGGTGCGCAACTGTTGCAGCATCAGCGCGGGACTATTCACCTTGGCGTTGCTGGTTGCGAAGTGATTATGCCACATCACCGCCAGCCGCGATCGAAGCGGCCGCTGCGTATGAACCATCCGCGAGAGCCACCAGCCGCGCAACCCCCCGATTTCCTGACGCACCGCGAGCGAAGCGCCGAGTTCGTCGAGTTCTTTGAAGCGATCCGACTCCTGATCGCCGTCGATTAGTCGATCGACCGTCGTCGCAACCCCCGCTTGAAGTGCGTCTCGAATCTCGGCTTCGCTCGGCGAGAACCCGGCGCGGCGCAGCAGTTGGCACGCCGACACGCGATCCCACGGACGCGACGCGCTCGGCTCATAGGGCTTGAGCAGACTCATGGCACACCTCGCGAACAGCGATCGGGTTAGGTACCACGGCGTTCACTTGCGCATCACGATATCCAGCCGAGCGCGATAGCCGCCATCGTCGCGACCGCTGGCGATGCTGGCCTTTTCAAAAAGGTCGAGCAGCAGGAACAGCACGTCGATATCGCGTTTCGCCTTCGCCTTCGGCGCGTCCTCTTCGAGCATGCGATTGGTCACCAGTTCGTCGGCGTTCTTGCGCAAGATCGCCGTGAGCGCCTTGAGATCGATCGCAACGCGGTCCTGGTCGCTGCCCTTCGCCCGCGGCGGCTTGCCCTTGGCCTCGATCATCCGGTCGATCAGATCGTGCAGCAGTGGCCGCGTGCTGCTGATGATGTAGTACCCCTCGACCACCGCCGCGGCTGGCGCAAAATTGTGCCGCAGATGGGCCTTGGTGCCCGCCGGGCGGCTCGCAACTGGCTTCACGTCCTCGCCGCCCGTGTTCATTTTCATCGAATCGGTGCCCGGCTCCTCGGCGTAAGTCGCAAACACCACCTTCTGATCGCGATACCGATCGACGTCGACCAAGAACGCCGGCTGACCGTTCTGCGCCAACACAAAGTTGATAATCGACGCCGACATGGTGGACATCGAGTAGAGCCGCTGCGTCAACTTCGCGAGGTCCGATCCGTCAATCGGAATCGCCAGCGCGAACGCCGGCAACTGCGGCGACGGCAACGTCACACCCGCCGCGAATTCCTGATCGGCGACGATCAGTCGCACCGGTCCCGCGATGCGCGAGACAACTTCGCCGACGACGTCCATCCCGCCGAACAAATTGCTCAGCGTCGTGATGAAATTGGCCGCATCGCTCGCTCCTGCCGGCGTGAGCAGCGCCTCGCGCTCGGCGAGCAATGCCGCCCAATCGCGATCGACGCAAATCTCGGCCATGTAGCGCGGCAGCTCGACGCTCGACCACGCATCTGGCCGGTCGCCCTTCGCGATCAGGCCGCGATGCGATTCAGGCAGCTTCTCATCGCTGCGTACGCGGACGTCGGCCGCGATGCCACCCTTGATCGGCGTGATCCAGCCGGTCGCGCATTCGCTGTGCCTAATGCTGTGCCACCATCCGCCGAACAGGAACGCGGCGAGCGGGTTGCTTTGCTTGGCATCGAATCGCTCAGGCGGCATCAATTTTCGCAGCGCGGCCACATCGACCCACGCGTGCGCGATCGCGTCCCCGGGTCGCTGCTTGAGCGACTCGGCGAATGATTTTTTCGCGAACAGATTCGCACCGCCGCCCGCCGCCTTGATCGCCGCAGTGAGCAAATCGGCATCGTTTGAAAGCAGCACGGCATCGCCGACGCGGCATTGCAGCGCTTCGCGATTCAGTTCGAAAATCGTCACGCCATCGATCGTGCGCGTCTTGTCACCCGCCGCTTTGCCGTTCTGCTTGTCGGTGCGAATGCCGGCGAAACCGTGCACCATTTCCAGCATGCGATCGACCAGCGCAGCGTCGCGCGGGATCGCCACGAGAATCACGCGCGGCCCCTTGCCCTCGCGCGGCGACAGGCCAATCGCAAACTCGCGCCCCAGCGGTGCCGCGACCGCACCCCACGGATCCACGCCGGCGGTCGCGGCCAGCCCGGCGAGCACGACCCGGGCCTGCATGAATTCCGGCGAACTCGTGACTTCCTGCCCGAGCGCGCTTTCAAGCACGCCGGTCGCGTCGAACCACGTCTGAAATTCGCTGAGGCGTTTGTCACCATCGACGAGTGACGCGAACACGACGCAGTTTTCGGGCATGTACGCCGCCGCCGGTTTGATCTCGGCGGGCGCACGCAGGGCAACGAGTCCGATGCACAGAGCCACCGTCAGTCGATGCACGATGCGCATGGCGAACCTCCGGGTTGTTGCGGAGCCAAACGACTCTCGACCGGCATTATTCGATGGGCCGCCGGTGATATTTCAGTTGGCAATCAAGATTTGCGCGCTCTTTACGTAGTGCAGCGCGCGGGGCGC
Organism: Phycisphaerae bacterium; assembly: GCA_046155505.1. Lineage (GTDB taxonomy): Bacteria > Planctomycetota > Phycisphaerae > UBA1845 > Fen-1342 > JBJXFK01. Next base: position 6,447 of record JBJXFK010000184.1, on the reverse strand, counting down.
AGGGCGCAGGGCGCAGGGCGCGGGTCATACGTACCGTTCGCTGACGAGGCACTGAACACTAGGCACTAGGCACTATGCACTAGGCACTGCCCAAAAAACGGAGAGGGCGGGATTCGAACCCGCGGTAGAGTTACCCCTACTCGCGCTTTCCAAGCGCGCCCGATCGGCCACTCCGGCACCTCTCCGGCCAAAAGCCACCGCCAATGCGACGACCTCGACGAATCAGCAGGTTTTACCAACTCCGTGCGCCCCTGTACAGGCGCAGCCGCGCGATCGTTCAGCGATACGGGGCGGGGTCGCGCAATCCGCATGCGGCGAACGCCGCCAATCGCAGCAGGCACGCGTCGCAGTGTCCGCACGACTCGCCGATCGGCGACGGGTCGTAGCAGCTTCGCGTCATGCCGAAATCGACGCCCAGCTCAATGCCGCGCCGCACGATCTGCTCTTTCGACAAGTGCAGCAACGGCGTGTGAATCCGAACCGGAACGCCCTCGACGCCGGCACGCGTGGCGAGCGCGGCCATGCGCTCGAACGCGGCGATGTAATCGGGTCGACAATCGGGATAGCCGCTGTAATCCACCGCGTTCACGCCGATGTAGATGTCACACGAACCGCGCACCTCGGCCAGGGCGAGTGCGAACGAGAGGAAGATCGTATTGCGCGCGGGCACATATGTGACCGGAATGTCCGAGTTGTCGACCGTCGCGGCCAAGTCGCGATCCTTTGGGACTGCGATTTCCGAGGTGAGCGCCGAGCCGCCGAATGCGCGCAGGTCGATGTCCATCACGCGGTGCTCGACCGCCCCAAGCGCGGCCGCCACGCGCTCCGCGGCAGCCAGTTCGATCGCATGTCGCTGGCCGTACCGAAAGCTGAGCGCGATCAGCGCAACGCCGGCCTGCCGCGCATCGGCCATCGTCACGGCGCTATCCATGCCGCCGGACAACAGCACGATCGCCATCGGTCGCGCGGGTATCGGGGCGGCAATTGCGGAAGGTCGTGTCGCGGCCATGATGCGGTCAGTGTACAGAAGCGGGATTGAATTGCGAGCGAAGGGCGCGATCGCGCGTTGCCGTGTTAATCGGCGAAAACGCTGCAACCGAAATTGGCGAGCAGAATGCTAAGGTCGGTGAGATTGACGCAGCCGTCGCGGCTCAGGTCCGATTCAAACGCATATGCGGGGTCGCCGGCACAGCCCAGCGTCGATAGCAGCGTCGACAAATCGACCAACGTTACGAGACCATCGCGTGTGATGTCGCCTTCACAAGAATTGGCCCAGATCGCGATGCGCAGCGGCTGTGCCCCGCTCAGCGGCGGCGGGCCGAACGCGGCGATGATCTCGGGCAGACGATTGCCGAACAGATCCGCGACGGCGAGATTCCGCGGGCGCAGGATCTCGTTGTCATCCTGCTCGCCGAAGCCGGTCGTGTCGAGCGGCGACGGAGAGACACGCAACAGCGAAGTCCCACCGTTTTGCCCGAGCGCGATTTCGACCAATCGAGCACTGGTCGGCGTGCCAAGCCGCTGCCGCGTCACGATATCGAGCAAGCCGTCGCCGTTCACATCGCCGCTCGCGATCGCCATGCCGCGGTTCGGCGACGTACCCGCAAAACCCGTGACCGTTTGCAGCCAGCCGATCTGCGGCGGGCCGGAACACGTGTTCGACCAGACGGACAATCGCGACCCATTTGAATCGGCACAGACGAGCCCCGGCCGACACAGCCCGTCACCCGTGAGCGGTTCGATGTCAGCGAGCACCGTTGAGTGCGTGTTGGATGACGCCTGGAACAAGCCGAATCCCGGATTCAGATTGAACCAGAAGCCGACGATCGGATCGGTTTCGGCGGTCGGGTTGGTCGATCCGCTGATCGCGAGATCGACGTGCCCGTCGCCGTTGAAATCGCCGACCGCGAGCGAGCGAATCCACGAGATGAAGTCGCCGCCGTCAAGGCCAAGCCACTCGACGCGCTCCATCGAAGCGATGTCGGAGTCGGTCCGCCAGAAATGGACCGGCAGGCCGAAGATGTGCTGAATCGGATCGGCAACGCAGACCAGTTCATCGCGACCGTCGTTGTCAAAGTCGGCCGCAGCCGCCTCGGGTGGCGTTTGGAAATTCCCGGTGCTGTTGAAGAAGAACGGAAACTTGAGATGCTGGGCGAATTGGCGTCCGCCGAGATTTTCGATCAGCCACAATTCGTCGCCGAAAAACGGCAGAACCGCGAGATCCTTATCGTCATCGCCGTCGAAATCGCCCGCACAGACCTCGCCCGGCCCGTTTCGGAAAACGGAAAGCGATTCGAGATTGGGGTCGGGAATGTAGAGATCGAAATCGACGCCGCGCTCAAATTGTGGCCGTCCGGTGCCCCACCAAATGGTCAATGCGCGGCGATTGCGGCTTGAATCGTCAAAGTCGGTGAGAAACCACGCGGCGGCAATGTCATTCAGGCCGTCGCGGTCGAAGTCAGCGATTTCCAGATCAGTGACTTGAGCGCGGTCAATGAAAACGCCGGCGGTGGCGACGTCGATCACGATCGGTGCTGGTTGAAAAAGCGTCGGGATGTCGAGGCCGAGACTAGACGTTGCAGGCGGCTGCGAGATACTGCGATGTGTGAACAATCTAAGCAAATTTTCAGGTAATGGGCCGGCGGCAGCCGCGTGAAGCGCGAACGCTTGCACAAGAATCGCGGCGAAATTGGTGAGCCGGGCCGCCACTTGATTCCCCAACGCATGGCGCTTAGCCAGGCACAGTCACACAGGTTTGGCCGAAGTAGAATAGCAACGTTGAAAGGTCATCCAGGAATACGCTGCCATCGTTGTCGAAATCCGCGTTGATGTCATAGGCAGCAGATCCAACTTCCTCACCAAAAGCCGACAAGAGCTCCGACAGATCTTCGACATCAACGTCGCCGTCCGTGTCAACGTCGCCAGCGCATCGTGACACTGCGTCAGGAAAACCGATTCTGGTGGTCGCCGAGGCACGATCGCCGGGCGTCACGATGAACCCCAGCATAATCTGAGCATCGTCAACAAACGTGCCAACGGGTCGGTAACCAAATGGCGGGTCGTTCTGCGTACCGGTGGCCGTGCCGCGCTGCCCCGCAAAAACGATCGCAACCAATTGCGAGAACAAGAGTCCGTTCGGCGCTCCACCATTGAAAAAACCGCGATACGCGCCGGAACCGAGCGGCCCGATTGCTGAGATTTGAGCATTGTTAGCGTTGACGTCTGTAACCGTGAAACTCGCGGTCGCACGCCCCAATGCAACCATCGCCGGAACGCGGCGGAACGTGGACCTGGGGGTCTCGACCGTGAATGTCGTATCGGTCGTACCGGAAAGCACGCTCAGGTTCGCAAGAACTTCCGAAGTGTTGCCGGTACGGACCAAGATATCAGCATTCAGCAGCGTTGCTACGGTCAAATTTGAGCCGCTCGTGACGAGCGGCAGAGCGGTGGTTCGATTCCAGCGCCAAGTCCCATTTGCGTCAACAATGCCGGCAGCCACCGGAACGTCCAGAGTTGCTGTTCCGGTCGCGTTAGTTGCGACTAAACGGAACGAGCCGCTCAGGATATCCCCGGAGGCTGCCGGCGCAATCGAGAGGCCGAGAAAAATTACAATAGAAGTGCGCACCCACCCCAATAGGGCGGCACACGATAGCTGTTTCACGCCTTCACTCCCAAACAAAGGCGCGTTGCCGCCCAGATTGTAATGCGAACGCGCGTTCCCTCGCTTACCGACGGCGAATCAAAGCGACCACGCCGAGACCGATCAGCGCCAGGCTGCTCGGCTCGGGAATCACAAAGAACACAGCGGTCGCCGACGCAGAGTCGTTCGCGCTGAGAGTGAAGCCGTAGTCGAGTGCGATGCTGCTGACGCTGCCGATCGGCTGCAGCCCGGTGCTGTAGTTGCCGGTCGCGGTACCTGCGGGCACGTTCGTGCTCACCGGATTAATGTTCTCGCCGAAAATCGTGCCGCCGTTATAGCTGGCGACACAAATGCTGCCGCCCGTAGCACCGATGTTCCCGGATGCCGAAGCCGACGACGATGTGTCCGAATCAGTGACGGTCAAGCCGCAGCTCGCGATACCAGTCGCCGGAGCGATGGTCGGGAAGCTGAGCACGGCCGAGCTGATCAGGAAATTCGTGTTCGCGGCGAGCGCCTGGACCGTGAAGGTCAGGCCGACAGCCGGATCGGAGAACGCCGACATCGACGCCAACTCAACGATTGCGATCTCATCGCCGTCGCCGTCGACGATTGTCTGCGGGCCGCCGTTCCAGAAGAACCCGTCCGGTCCGTCGTTGATCGGGTCATAAGCGACCGACCACGATCCAGCGCCGTTCGAGTTTGATGCTTGAACGCTGAAAATGATGGGCGACAGGTCGGCAAATGCCGACGCGCCCGCGCCGAGGGCCGCGATAGCGACCGCCGAGCGCGCAAACAGACTCTTCCCAGAGCCGAAATTCTTCATAGCCTCTCTCCTATCCGTGGTTCGACGAGGTCGTCGAATGCTCCCCTTTTAGCAGCACGGTTGCCGAAAGTCAATACAAAATGCTTTCAGGCCCCGATCAGCTAAATTCCTTCTGCAACATCTGAGGACGAAATGTCAAACAGGGGAGGATCAGCTGCGAAAGCCAACCTCCCCCGCTCGAAATTCACTCCTCCCGCAACCGCGCGGCCGACCGATTAGGCTCGGCGACGCAGCATGGCGAGAGCACCCAAACCCAGCAGAGCAATGCTCGCCGGCTCGGGAGTGATCACGAAGCTGGTTGTACCGCTGGCCAGGTCGAAGCGGCTCAGACGGAACGAAATCAGCGAGCTCATGTCGCTCACGGTGCCGATGTTCGAGAAGCCCGCACCGGGGACGTTCGAGCTGACGGTGTTCGTGCCGAACGCGCCAGCCGCGACCGCCGGCAGCACTTCCGCGAAGGTCGTGCCGCTCTGCGTGAACGCAAAGCCGTTGTACTGAGCGAGGTAGCCGAAGCTCGAACCCGTGCCGACTAGGCCCGTGAGCGACGCGCCGTTGCCGTTGAAATCGGTAACCGAGAAACCCGCACTGGCAGCAGCCTGTGCCGAGTTGATGGTCGGGAAGCTGAGCATCGACGAGGCGATGACGAACGTGGTGTCCGCCGAGCCAGCCTGAACGGCGAAGTTCAGATTGACGACCGGATCCTGCACGTACTGGAACGCGCTGAAGGTCGGGTTGCCATTGGCGTCGAGCGGGTTCATGCAACCGAGCAGCGTATCAGTGTCCTGATCCCACAACTCGATCGTGCTCGTGCTGGACCAATTGAATGTCTGACCATCGGAGCTCCACGCGCCGCTGATCTCAGCCGAGGCCATGTTGCCAAGGCTGTCGAACGCGTAGACCGTCAGACCGGGGCCAATAATTTCTGCCATTGCGGTCGGGGCGACGGCCGCCGAGCCCGCAAACAATAGGCCAGCAAGTCCAAGCTTGCCGACGCGAACAAAGCGCGTTTGCGTAACCATTTCGCTTACTCTCCTCCTGGGTGCTTATTTCCCGAATCCGCTGTACAAGGCCCGTTATAGGCAACCGGGAATACGATGTCAAGCACAAAGCGGATTTTCCGTCGCGCAGGTTCCACTCAAACCCTCGCGACAGACTCCCCCGGAACGGCACCTCACCCATTCTTCCCGTTCACGAACCCGGATTCAACTCGCGAGGTCGCCATAAACGACGGATAGACAACAGCTTAAGATTGACCGATAACCTGTGTGGCCAATGTCACGGTCGCACAATCATTTCGGGAACCCGACGGGAACCGCTCAAACATTGTTGCGAAAGTTTCTGCGGATTTTTTGAGGTGTGTTGGAGATCCGTCACGCCGATGCGGGCGAGACAATTTCTATACGGCTGTACTGATCAACCGTCAATGTCGAAATCTCGCCATCAGGCTTACGAACGCGGATGCGATAGAGCCAAAACTTGTCGTCCTTGCCGTGCGCGTACCAACTGCCTGTCTTCTCAGGCTTTACGCTCTCGACTACGCCCTCAACCGCAAGTTGCCAATTGCCCTCGCGCCGGTCCACTTCCTGGGTGATGCGGATCGTTTGGCCGACGGTGATCGGGAGCGCGGTCATGAAAAGCCTCGGTCGTTGGTATCGCGGGCCCATCGGTTCGCCGCGCGTTCGTTGCTGGAGCGACGCTTAGATCATCACTCGACGGTTATAGATATACCACTCTAAGAGCAGGATCGCCAGCGCCGCCCCCACAAACCAGCGCCAGATTTCGGGCGTCGCCGTCCGAATCGCCTCACCAACCTGCACCGCCTCGGCCCCGATCTTCATCGACGAGGTCGGCGTGATATCGCTTTCATTCACATCTTCGAGATTTACCGCCACCCGGTCGCGCCCCGGCGCGCCCGGCTCGATGCGATACACGCCCACGCGGTCAGTCGCGCCATAGCGGGCGAGTTGCTGCGCATCGACGCGCA
>JBJXFK010000175.1:0-38540 GCA_046155505.1 Phycisphaerae bacterium | reverse complement strand
AGTCGCGCTTCCCGGCCTCCTACGCAGGCACAATCGCCGCCGGCATCCGCAGCGGCGATCTGGGCGGCACGCTGTACGCGGTATCGTCGCATTTGCGGCTAAAGGGCGAGGTGCGGCGGGCGATGATTGAGCTGGCGTGTTACCCGCTGATTGTGATCATCTATGCACTACTGCTGATTTCGTACCTGATGCGCAGCGTCGTGCCCGAAATGCGGGACATGTTTAGCGATTTCGGAATTAAAACGTTGCCGATGGCCACACAGGCGATCATCGATGTGTCCGCGATGTGGCCGCACATCGAGCTTGCGATCGGGTTGCTCGCGCTCGGTTTCGTTGCGATCGGAATGGGCCTGTCCGCACCGGTCCTGGCGCGGCCGCGCGATTGGGTGCTGCGTCACTTTCCCGGCATCTCGTCGGTCTACTGGTCGAGCGTGCTGGCAAGATTTTCACACACGTCCGCGCTAGCGGCGATGCATGGCGAACCGTTGCCGGACCTGCTTCGCGCCGCCGGAGCCGCCAGCGGTAGCGCAACGCTGGCTGCGTCCACGAAGCGCGCCGCCGCCTCACTCACAAGCGGCGTAAGCATCGCACAGGCCGTCGCGGGCGAACCGACGATTCCCGCGCTGTGGCGCTGCACGGTGGAGTCTGCCGGGTCGCGCGGCGAGCTTCCCGGAGCGCTGCGTGAGCTGGCACGTGCATACGAAGTGCGCGCTGAACAGCGATCTCGCATGCTGCGCATTCTGCTCACGCCTCTGTTATTGGCGGTGATCGCGGTGACGATTATGTTCGGGATTTTTTGCCTGATACTACCCATGGTGCAAATGCTGCAAAGCTTGACGGTCTAATATGCTGATTATCGCATACGGCTTTTTCATATTGATTGCGATCGGCGTCGCCGCAACGGTGGCGTGGGGACGCGCCGTGCGGCAGTATCGTCGCACGCTGCTGCACACTCTCGCGCTGATCGTCGCGCAACGCCTGCCCCTGATCGATGGCTTGCGCTGCGCGGCGGAATTGGAACGGCGGCGCCTCCGCCAGATTCTCGAATCGCTCGCTCGGCAGCTCGAACTCGGCTTGCCTCTACACGCCGCGATGCGCGTCGCCGATCGCCGATTTCCGACGCCCATGCTCGACGCGATTGACGCTGCCGAGCGTGGCGGCACGCTACCGGCGATCTTGCGCTCGCTTGCGCGCGACCTTGATCGCGACGCGCCCGACGCCGACAGTCTGCCGTTCCTCGCACCGTATGTCGCAGTGTCGCTAATCGCGTTCGTGGCGATCGTCTTGCCGCTGAGCCTGACGCTGCTCCCGATGCTCGATACGATCGCCGCTGATTACGGCGTTCGCAGCTTGCCTTCGTCCGCCGACACCAGCCAATTCGTGAGATTCTTGCGCAACTACCCGATCGTGATCGCCTTCGCCGCGACCTGTGTGATCTTGATGTTGATGCAGATTGGGTTCATGCGCGACAGGCTTATCGCCATGAACCGGCGTGGGTCGGCCATTATGGCGGCGATCGATGAAGTCGCTTGGGCGACGCCTGGCATTCGCACACTGGCCGAGGCCGAGGCCATGACACGGCAACTGCCGATGCTGATTGCATCGATCGAATCCGGAAACGACTTGCCGCAGGCCGCGCGATATGCGGCTATGGTCGATGCTAACAGCCTCGCACAGAGGCGATTGCAAGATTGGGCGCGTGAGATCGAAGCCGGCGTTGATGCCCTCTCGTCGGCACGGCGGCTCGGTTTTTCGCGCCCCGCGCTGATCGCCATCGAAGCCGGCCTGCGTGACGGATCACTCGGCAAATCACTGGACTATCTGCTCAGCTACTACCGCTGCGCCGAAGCGCACTGGAGCCAAATGCTGAGCGCGATACTCGTTCCGCTGGTGACGATCACATTCGGCATTGTCACCGCGCGCGTGCTGTGGACGGTTTATGGAACGATGATCGCACTATCCGACTCGATTCAGTCGACCATGTGACGGAGTGCCGCGATGCCGCGCAAATCAAGAGCTTTTTTGTCGTTCGACATGGTCATCGCGGCCATGATTCTGGCCGCTACCGCGGCGGTCTATCTGACGATCGCGCGGCAACTCGACTACGCCGTCGCGTACAGCGACGCCATGCGGATCGCCCGGCTGGCGTGCGAGTCGCAACTCGCTCGTTTGCGCGCCGACGGCGCAGCCGCACCCGATGAAAACGCACCGCCCATTGTGCAAGTGCGCGACGGCACGACGCTGGAATGGCGCACGACCGCGGGCGACGGCCAGTGGACCAACATGGTGCGCGTCGATGTTCGCGCCACACGCCCGATTTCCGATCGGAAAGTCGAGGTTCGCCTGTCCGCGTATTTGCCGCTCGAGGAGGCCCGACCATGATCCGTAGCCGTCGGGCCGTCATGTTGGTGCAGTTGCTCGGGACCATGGCGCTCGCGAGCATCTTGCTGGTCTTGCTCGCGCGGCTTGTAATCGGGGGAATACGCACCGAGCGTTTGGCAGCAGAGCGCATGCAGCGTCGGGAGATCTGCGCGCACTTTCTGGCGCATCTTCGCCGCGATGCGCTCGCGACTCAGGCGTTCGAGTGGCGCGCCGAAGAGCACGCCTGGGTGCTCATTCTTGCGCTCGGCAGCGATGGTACGCCGACGGTGCAGTACGAATTCCTCGGACGCGACGCATCTCGCCGCGTTGATGGTCGCCAAACCGACGCGTGGGTCGCGCCGCGATTGCTGATCGAAGCCAATCTGAATCGCGACCATCACCGGCCACTGCTCGACGTAAACTTCGTGGAGTATCCGCCCATGAGCAAGCGCGAACGGCTACCGCGTGAAACGCATGTGCTGGTTAACCTTCCGACGCGAATGATCGGAGCGAAACCGTGAAACACGCGAATGCTTATTGCTCGCGCCGCGCGGTGCTCGCCACCGTAGCACTCGGGATCATGGGTTTCGTGATCCTGCTCGGGCTCATGCTCGCGCGCAGTGCCTTCGGTTCCATTGCCGAGGAGCACCGCTGTGTCGCCGAGGCGCAGGCCGAGCAATGGCTCATCAGCGCGCACGCCCGCTCGCGCGCGGGCGAGGCGGGCGAGATCACGCTGACGATCGATCGTGACGCCGGAATCGAGAACATGCGTCTGACCGCGACGCGCGTCGAGCAAGACGGGCGCGAGGTCACACGATTCGCAGTCGAGGGTGCGTATCGCGGGCGAATCATTCGGCGTGAGCTTGCGCTGCTGTCCGGCGAGTAGCCGCCCGCGCTCAAGCCGGACCGTGCGAGGTCGACGATGAATGCCCGGGCACGCTGCGCTGCCACGCGTACCGCACGCCTTCGATCGCTCGTAAGTCGCGGCGCGCGCCGTCCAAACGATCCGCCACCACGAGCGCGGCGCGCCACAGCATGAGAATCGCCGGAATGCCCAGCATCATGGCACACGCCACAGTCAATTCGATGTTCGAAAGCGACATTGTTCCGGCCAAGGCGGCGGCCGCGCCGCCGCCGCAGACCGTCGCGCCGCCCGCGAATGCTGTCGCGAGGATGAGCAGCCCGCGATTGAACGCGTTGAACTCACGCCACGCCACGCCGCAAATGCAGACGACCGACAGCAAAACGTGCATCATTCCGATCGCCAGGATGCTCAGCACGAAGCCGTCAAGCAACGATATCGTGATCATGCCCGCGCGCGCCGGCCAGTACACAAAGAGCTGCGGGACGGCGAGTACCGTGCAGGTGGCCGGCAAGACGACGAGTAGCAGCCGCATCGGGTTGAAGGGTGACGCCGTACCGCTCTCGCCTGCGCCGCGCCGTATCGCCAATTGCCATAGTGCGATCCAAATTGCCGGCCACACGATCGGCAACCAGCTCCACAAAATCACCCACGCGAGCAGTGCTGCGCCATGATAGAGCTGTCGGATCACGCGCGCATCGCCGCGCGTCGCCGCGCCTCCCCCACGCAGCGACCACATCGCCGGCGTGCCGCATTCCGGGCAGTTGCCGGAGCGCGGAAGGCCGCGCAGGTTTTGTCCGCATTCGCCGCAGTATGCGTCGAAACTGATGTGGTTCGTCGAATCGAACAGCGCAACCGGCTGATTGGCCGACATGGTGTGGCCTCGCGTTACGGGCAATCGTCACCGCCGCGGACGCTTGGAATCGCTCAACTCGCGCAGCACCTCCTGGCGGCACGCCTTGAGCGTCACCCCCGCCGTCGCCAGCACGCGCTGCGCCGTGCTGCCTTCTTCTCGCAGCAGCGCGAGCAAAATGTGCTCCGTCCCGATTTCCTTCGCCTCAAGCTGCGTAGCTTCGTCGATCGCCAGGGCCACGACGTTTCGATAATGCGGCGACCCCGGCAACCGTCCAAAGACCCACGTGTCTTCCATGTCGCGGGCCAGGATCCGCTCGATCTCGAGTCGAGCACGGCTTTCGTCCATGCCATAGTGCCGCAATACGCGTGCGCCGACGCCTTGGTTGTGGCGCAGGATGGCCAGCAGGACGTGCTCAGTCCCGACATAGTCCAGGCCCATCTCGTAGGCGATTTCCTGGGCGACCTTTTTGACGATATTGTCGGCGTGCTCGTCGAGACGTGGAAACATGGCCAGCCCTCACCCAATCCGCCCAGCGACTCGGGAGTTCTTATAACGACGCAACGCGCCGCGGGCAAGAATGCGGCGAGGACCACGGACGGCGCCCGACGCGAAACGCAGGCCGGTCGGGGTATCGTCGAAACAGCCGATTCCAAGTCCGATTCTCGCGATGTGCGCGGCCATCTTGACGCCAATCCGAGCGTGAATTACTGTGCCCCGTCTGCCTCCCGATTCGGCAGGCTGCCCGCCCGGGTGGCGGAACTGGCAGACGCGCCAGCTTGAGGGGCTGGTGAGGGCAACTTCGTGCAGGTTCGAATCCTGTCCCGGGCATGAATGTGGGACGCTGCCCCGCCATCGATCGGCGGCGCGAGCGACCCGGCGACAATCTGACTCACGCACCCGTAGCTCAACTGGATAGAGCGTCGGCCTACGGAGCCGAAGGTTATAGGTTCGAATCCTATCGGGTGCGTTTGCCATTTCTACTTTCCCCCCAACGCACGCTCGGCGCGCTCTTTTTCGGCGATGAGCTCTTCCAGCAATCCGGTCGTTTCATGCTCTGCAGCCCAGCGGCGGATGTACGGCCAGTCGAGGGATTCGAACATCGCCGTAAGTACCATCGCTGCGTCGCTGCGGTCTTTCGGCCTTCCGCCGCGCGCGAACCAGCGGATTTTCTGGACGATGATGTCTTCGGCGGTCGGGATCGCGATTCGTCGTCCAAGCAGATCGATGGCATATCGTCGCCCAAATCGCTCGCGCATGAATGGATCGTCGCCGAGCAGGAACAATTCCGCGATGAACCCCGCGCCGCGAATGTCAAACTTGAACACGGCGGATGACGTAATCGTCTCAAATTGAATCTGCGGGTCGAGCACAAAATCGTCGCCGAGCAACTGCGCAACGCGCGCGATCGGTACGCCGCCCAGATCGATCACAAAGTCGAGGTCTTTTGTGGCGCGAGCCGGGCCGTAGGCACCGAGCACGAGCGCGCCGGTCAGAAAGTACGGGACGCCCGCGCTGTCGAGCGCGTCCACGACCCGGACTGCATAGTCGGAAATGGTCATGGTTGCGATCGGCGCGGCTCGTCAGCCAACGCACGGCACGTGTACGTTCGCAACACGGTCTGCTCGTCCGCGCCGGGTTGCTGGGCGCGAATGGCAGCGAGCGCGATCGAAACGCTCAAGTCCGACAACTCCATCGCCTCGACGATGCGCTGCTGCGGCGACAAGTACCGGTCGCGCTTGTTCCACTGCTCCATGATCGACTCTACTTCCATAGTTGGTCAGTATATCATTGTCGGCGGGCGCATTCGCGGCAATTTGCGCGCGATCGCCGGTCGTGCGCGGCGGTTGGCGGCGACGCGCAAGTGACGTACCGCGCGCGAGGCCGTGCATGCTCGATTCTCCGATCCCGCCCGATGTCCCAGCGACCGAGCAAGCCGTTACCGTGCCCGTGATCGCCCCGCCCGTGCTCGCTCGCCCGGCGGAGCGGCCGCCGCGCGTCCGCGAGGTGACCGTCGTCGCGATTCTCGCACTGATGCTGGCGTTCGCTACGTCGGCGTGCGCGGGCGCCGTGTTCGGCTTCGCGGCCGCGTTTTCTGATCCGGTGCGAACGCGCCCCCGCGGCAATGTGGTCGACAATCGCATCGAAACCCTGCTCAGCAGCCCGGAATTTCTGATCGCCGCCATTCTCGTAACCCAGGCGGCGCTGCTGGTTGTCGCATTCGCCGCGACGCGCTCCAGCCGCGTCGCTCCGCGCGAACAGCTCGGCCTGCACGCCGCACGAATGTCGAGCGCCGAGTGGCTGCTCATCGTGCTCGCCACCGGCTGGGTGGCCACCGTGAGTGCCGGCCTGCCCGCGCTCGCCGCGTTTGCCCTGGGGCAGCCGTTCGTGCCGGTCGATCTCTACGCACGGCTCTCGCCGTTCGGTGCGGCGGGCTGGCTCGCCGTCGTGTCGATCGCGCCTGCGATCTGCGAGGAACTCTTTTTTCGCGGCTATGTCCAGCGGCGATTGCTTCGCCGCACGCGGCCGGCGAAGGCGATCGTGTACACGTCGCTGATCTTCGCGGCGTTTCACTTGATCCCATTGCAGGTCGTGTTCACGTTTTTGCCGGGCGTGTGGCTCGGCTATCTCGCGTGGCGCACCAACAGCGTCTGGCCCGGCGTGATCTGCCACGGGGCGTTGAACTTCGGCTGGAATCTATGGTTCTACTTATGCGTGCAGTGGGAACTGGACGCGACGGTACAGCAGGTGTTCATGGCGGCCAACATCCTCATCGGCGGGATCGCGTTGGCGCTCTTCGCGCGCGGTAGAGCCGCAACGGTCGTGGAGCTTCCGGCTGGGCCACGAGATGTTCGCGCGATGCAGCCGACGTAGCGCGCTCGACCCGCGCTGGATAGCCGCTAAACTATGCGAACCAGCGGCAAAACCGCCGACATGGAGAGGTGTCCGAGTGGCCTAAGGAGCCGGTCTTGAAAACCGGTGTGGCGCAAGTCACCGTGGGTTCGAATCCCACCCTCTCCGCTTCTTACAAATCATGTTCGACTCGATGTGGAAACCGCCCAAAAAAACCGCGACGTTCGCGGCAACCCGATGGGTCGCCACGAACACCGCGGTTTTGCACTTCATACGATGGACAAGCCCCTGCGGGCGTGCCTAGTGCTTGGCCCCGTGTACGTGTCCGCCGATCTGCATGCCGTAGAAGCTGCGCCAAACAAAGAACATCGAGATCGCAAAGAAGATCGCCGCCAAGATATGCACCAGCGTGGTGTCGCCCTTCTGCTGATAGACGATGCTCACGGCGAGTTCGACCGCGAGCAAACCGAACAGCGTCGAGAACTTGATCACCGGGTTCATCGCGACCGAGCTGGTGTCCTTGAACGGATCGCCGACCGTGTCGCCGACGACCGTCGCGTCATGCAGCGGCGTGCCCTTCTTCTTGAGCTCGACTTCGACGACCTTCTTGGCGTTGTCCCACGCGCCGCCGGCGTTGGCCATGAAGATGGCCTGGAACAGGCCGAACAGTGCGGTGGAAATCAGGAAGCCGATGAAGAAGAACGGCTCATAGAACGCAAACGCCAGCGTGGAGAAGAACACGCCCAGGAAGATGTTGAACATACCCTTCTGCGCGTATTCGGTGCAGATGGTCACGACCTTCTTGCTGTCCTCGACGCTCGCCTTGGTCGAACCCTCGAGCTTGATGTTGGCCTTGATGAACTCGACCGCGCGATAGGCACCGGTGGTCACAGCCTGAATCGAAGCGCCGGTGAACCAGTAGATGATCGTGCCGCCCGAGATCAAACCCAGCAGGAACGGCGGATGCATGATGCTGAGCTTGTCGATGTTCTCGGTCAGGCCGTGCGTGAGCGCGACGATAATCGAGAAGATCATGGTGGTCGCACCGACGACGGCGGTGCCGATGAGTACGGGCTTGGCGGTCGCCTTGAAGGTGTTACCCGCGCCGTCGTTCTCTTCGAGGAAGTGCTTGCTCTTCTCGAAGTTCGGCGTAAAGCCGAAATCCTTCTGCAATTCCTGCGAGATATTCGGGATCGACTCGATCGTTGAGAGTTCGTAAACCGACTGCGCGTTGTCCGTCACCGGGCCGTAGGAATCGACCGCGATCGTCACCGGCCCCATGCCCAGGAAGCCGAACGCCACCAGGCCGAAAGCGAACACCGACGGTGCCAGCATCATGGTGCATGCGCCGGCGGCGTTGTGCGGGAAGAACAGCGACATGTAATAGGCGATGCCCATCAGCACGATGATCGTGATGCCCAGCCAATACGCGCTGAAATTGCCCGCGACGAGGCCGGACAGAATGTTCAGCGACGCGCCGCCCTGTTCGGACGACGTGACGACCTCGCGCACATGCTGCGATTCGACGCTGGTGAACACCTTGACGAATTCAGGAATGATCGCGCCCGCAAGCGTGCCGCAGGTGATGATGGTCGAGAGATAGACCCACATCCACTTGTCGCCGCCGATTTCGGGAATCAGAAGCCACGACGTGAGATAGGTGAGCACGACCGACACGCCCGAGGTGATGAACACCAAATTCGTGAGCGGCTTCTCGAAGTTCATCTTGTCGGCGTTCGCATAGGTCGCGGTCGCCATCGCTTCGTTGATGAAGTACGACATGGCGCTGGCGATAACCATGATGACGCGCATCACGAAGATCCAGACCAGCAATTGCACCTGAAGCTGCTGATAGTTCGGGCCGGCCACCGCTTCGTTGATGGCCAGCAGGATAAAGCTGATGAGCGCCACGCCGGTCACGCCGTACGTCTCGAATCCGTCGGCCGACGGACCGACCGAGTCGCCGGCGTTGTCGCCCACGCAGTCGGCGATCACGCCGGGGTTACGCGCATCGTCTTCCTTGATCTTGAAGACGATTTTCATCAGGTCGGAGCCGATGTCGGCGATCTTGGTGAAGATGCCGCCGGCGATACGCAGCGCCGCCGCACCGAGCGACTCGCCGATGGCGAAGCCGATGAAGCACTTGCCCGCGATGTCGCCCGGAAGGAACAGCATGATGAACAGCATGATCAGCAATTCGACGCTGATCAGCGCCATGCCGATCGACATGCCGGCCTTCAGCGGAATTGCATAGCACGGGAACGGCTTGCCCTTCAAACTGGCAAACGCCGCCCGCGAATTGGCAAACGTGTTGACGCGAATGCCGAACCAGGCGACGCCGTATGAGCCGGCGATGCCGATCAGCGAGAACAGCAGAATGATGCCGACCTCGCCCCAGGTCACGTTCACCAGGAACTTGAAATACGCGAGGATGACCGTGGCGATAAACGCCCACAGGATCATCAGGAATTTGCCCTGTTGAACCAGATACGCCTGGCAAGTGACGTAGATCAGTTCGCTGATGTCGAGCATGCTCTTGTGAACCGGCATGTTCTTGAGCTGCGAGTAGCTCGTGAAGCCGAAGATCAGCCCCAGAGCGCAGACGGCGATGCCGCCCAGCAGTAGGTTGTGCCCGCTGATTCCGCCCAGAAAAGTGACTTTGACCTTTTCGTTCGTCAGGTCGGGCAGGATCAGATTTGCCTCGCCGCCCGGCTTGTGCTCTTTCGGAGCGGCGTGCTTGACGTCGCCGATTGTCGGCGTCGTCGGGGCGGCGTGATCCTGGGCGAAGACGCTTTGCGATGCGAACGAGAGCCCAAGTGTCATGAGCACCGCAAGCATCGCGGCAAGTCCGAGTCGATCCAGTTTTTGTCGAGTGAGAGTCACTGCGTCAGCCTCCTGGGGCCACGAATGCGATCATGTTGGTAACGACTATTGAGGTCGCCGACGACCCGCCGCCTCGCGCCTTGGCGAGCAGGTCAACCGACGAATGCCGCGACGAGCGTCGCGACGCCGAAACGAATCGCTCCGCTAGGGCGGCAAGCGATGCAACGACAAATACAACAGATAGAACAGCTATCGAGGGGCACGGCTTCGCCGGTCGAAAGCAGACCGGCAACGCCCACGCCACAGCGGCGTCGCGCACCCAAATAGCGGACGCCGAGAATATCGGCCAAAAAACGTGCTGTGGTCGCCAGACCTTTAGAACACGTTGTCTTTGACGATGCGCTTCATGCTCTTGCGCACCTTGCGGCGACGCCGCTCCGAGGGCTTTTCGTAATAGCTGGTGCGCTTGATGTCGCGCGTCAGGCCCTCTTTCTCGCACAGCTTTTTGAAGCGGCGAACCATCTGTTCGACGGATTCGTTACCGCGCACCTTGACTCGGATCATGCAAATCTAACCCTTTCGCTTTTCAATGCTTACGCCAGTTGACCCCGAGGCCTCCGCCGCAGGGGAATCGGCCATGATAGCCGAGACGGTGATTCATGCAAGAGTCGCTTTTTGCATCTGCGTCATCGGCTGTAACTTGATTCACAATATGAGGTTATGGAGTGCGGCAAGCGGCAGACCGAAGCGCCGCACCGGCAACTTTGCATGCCTCGTCGCGCGGCGTTACGCTGTCGAATCATGACCAAGCTAATGAACAACGCCCAGTTTCACGCCGCTCTGGCCGAGATGGCGGCGCGCATCGCCGTCGCCGCGCCGAAGGATCGCCCCGTCGCCGTCGTCGGCATTCGGCGTCGCGGCGAAGTGCTCGGACGATATCTGATCCCTCTGCTCGAAGCGCGCGGCGTGAAGGTCGCGCACGATGGCGCGCTCGACATCACGCTCTATCGCGACGACCTGACCACCATCGGCCCCAGCGCCGTCACGCGCAGCACCGAGATCAATTTCGACATCACCGGCGTGTGGATGGTGCTGGTCGATGATGTGCTCTATACCGGCCGATCCGTGCGGGCCGCGCTGAGCGCGCTGAACGATCTGGGCCGACCGAACGCGATCAAGCTGGCGGTGATGGTCGATCGCGGCTGGCGCGAGCTGCCGATTCAGCCCGATTTCACGGGCCTGACGATCGAGACCAGCGCGGCGAACATCGTGAAAGTCAAAGTCACCGAGCTGGACGGCAGCGACGAGGTCGACATGGTATGACGACCTATGCAAGCGAGCGCCCGATCTGGACCCGCAAGCACCTGCTGAGCCTGGAGGATCTCACCCGCGAAGAGATCCTCTATGTGCTCGACACGGCCGAGAGTTTCAAGGAAGTCTCAACCCGCAGCGTGAAAAAGGTGCCCGCCCTGCGCGGGCGCGTCGTCGTTTGCCTGTTCTTCGAGGAAAGCACGCGCACGCGGGTCAGCTTCGAGCTTGCCGCGCAGCGCCTCAGCGCCGACGTGATCGACTTCTCCGAGAAAATGTCTTCCACCAGCAAGGGCGAATCACTGATCGACACCGCCCGCAACATCGAGGCGATGGGCGTCGATTTCATGATCCTGCGCCACCCTGCCGCCGGATCGGCACACATGCTCGCACAGGCGGTGAATTGCTGCGTCGTGAATGCTGGCGACGGGGTGCATCAACATCCGACGCAAGGCTTGCTCGATCTGTTCACCATTCGCGAGCGCAAGGGCCGCGTCGAAGGGCTGAACGTCGCGATCGTGGGCGACATCACGCATTCGCGCGTCGCTCGGTCCGACATCGACGGCCTGCTGAAACTCGGCGCGCGAGTGACACTGGTCGGCCCGCCGACGCTCGCGCCGCGCACGTTCGAAAAGCTCGGCTGTCGCGTCGTGCATAACCTCGACGCGATCCTGCCCGAGATGGACGTGATCAGCATGCTGCGCATTCAGAAGGAGCGCATCGCGGCGAACATGTTCCCGTCGGTGCGCGAGTATGTGCAGCTATTCGGCATGAACAGCGAGCGGCTGACGCGCTGCAAGCGCGACGTGCTGATCATGCACCCCGGCCCAGTGAATCGCGGCATCGAGCTGGCCGCCGACGTCGCCGACGGGCCCAATTCATCGATCCTGCGGCAAGTGACCAACGGCCTCGCGGTGCGCATGGCGACGCTGTTCCTCTGTCAGCAAGCGGCGGCGACAGAACACGCCCGCGTGTAGCGACACGCAGCACCGCGCCGATGGAGCACCGCGACTATGGAGCACCGCGGCCCTCCGCGGTTTGCTCGTGTGAACCAGGGAACAGGGAACAGAAAAATCGTCGCAGGTGCCATGCCGACGAGCGGTACTCCGCCGTCGGCATGCGTTGCGAGAAGTCGGAATGAAACAAGGAAATATCGCCCGACACCGCGCTCAATACGCAATTCGCTTTCGCACCAACCGTGCATTCACCGAGACACGCTCCAAAATTCTCGCAATCCGCGGACCGCTCCGTCCATCGCCATAGACGCACCGCCCGCCGCGGCGCGGTCGCATCTGCATCGCTTGATCGATCGCGCGTGCGAGAGCACGCACCGATTCGCCGCAATGCACAATGCTTGTTCCGCCCGGCTCGCGGCCAAGTTGCCGATCGCCAATATTTACCGTTGCCGTCCCCGCCAGCGGCGCTTCAATGATCCCGCTCGATGAATTTCCGATCAACAAATCCGCGTCGATCAGCGCGCGCAGGAAATCACCCCTTGGCAACGACCGATGCGCCACTGCGTCATTGCCACTGCGGCGCACATGCGCCTCAATCGCCGCGACGATGCCCGCATGCCCGCGATCACTATTCGGATAGATGATCCGCCGCCGCAAGCCAGCCGCGCTCACAGCGTGCAGGATCGTCTCCATCGCGCGGCGTTCGACGCGTACATCGCGCCCGGTCGCGTGAAACACAACCAGCGCCTCACCGCCGGCCCGCTTCGATCCGCGTCGCGCGCGCAGCTCCACTCGCAAATCATCTAGCCCCGGCGCACCCACCAAGAAAACGCGCCGCGCGTCCTCGCCCAAGCGAATCACACGCCGTCGCGACGACTCGCTCGCCGTCAGGTGAACGTGCGCGAGCTTCGTGATCGCATGCCGCAAGCTCTCGTCAAAATCGCCCGCCGCCACGTCGCCGCCGTGAATGTGCGCGACCACGCGGCCCGTGGTCGTCGCCGCCAGCGCCGCGGCCATCGCCTCAATCCGATCGCCGAGTACAACCACGATGTCGGTCCGCGCCCGATGAAAGAGCCGCGCCAAACCGTCAACGCCGCGGGCCAGACCGCGCGCCTGATCGGTCGCCGAATCGTCGCCGCGCTGCATCGGCACCGTCGCGGCGATTGGCACGCCGTCGCGGCGAATGTCGTCAATCGTTCTCCCGAATTGCCGCAGCAGATGCAGCCCCGTCGCAACAACCTGCAACTCGACGCGTGGCGAATCGCGCAACGCGAGAATCGTCGATCGCAGCGCGCCATATTCGGCCCGCGTGCCGGTCACCACCGCGATCCGCCGCTTCACCGCAGGTGCTCCCACGCGACGACGCTGTCGGGCGAAACATCCGCGACCAACTCGCGCCCGACGACCCGCTCAATCTCGTCAGGCCCGATCCCGTCGCCCGGGCGCTTGGCAATCAACATCTCGCTCGTGACGCGCGTTCCCGCAACCAGCCGCCGTGCATAACACAAGCTCTTTCGCGCCACGCGCCGCACGTCGCGCTCGATCTCACTCATGCCGACGTGCCCGCCGCCGAGCAGCGACTCGGCCTCGCGCGCGCGGGCCACATATTCGGCCAGTTCGCCGGGCGAAAGCGACATTGCATGGTCCGGCCCCGGTCGCAATCGATCAAGCGTGAAGTGCTTCTCCAACACACACGCCCCGCACGCGACCGCGAGCGCCCCGGTAGTCGTCAACGTCGTGTGATCGCTGTAGCCGACCGGCATGCCCGTACGCTCGGCCAGAGCCGCAATCGCGCGCAGATTCGCCGCATTCGGCGGCGTCGGATATGCACTCACGCAGTGCAGCAGCAACGATCGCTCGGCGACGTCCCATTCGCGCAGCCGCCCGACCGCCGCATCGATTTCCACCGCGGTCGCCGCCCCGGTCGACAGAATCATCGGCAACCCGAGCGCCGTCGCGGGCTGAAGCAGCGTCACGTTGTTCAAGTCGGTCGAGGCGAATTTGATCGCCGGTGCGCCGAGTTTTCGCAGCACCGCAAGATCATCAACCCCGAACGGCGTCGCCAGAAAATCGATCCCGCGCCGCCGCGCGCGCGTTGCGAGCCGCTCAAACTGCACCGCCGCGAGCTCCAGTTTCGCCAGCATCGCCTGCTGCGACTGGCCGCCCGCCGCTAGCTGATATGCCGCCGTTGGCGCGTCGCGCCGCGTGAGTTTCGCGGCCTCGAAGATCTGAAATTTCACCGCATCCGCGCCAGCGTCCGCGGCAACGTCGATCAGCCGCAGCGCGTCGTCGAAATCACCGTCATGATTCACGCCCGCTTCGGCGATCACATAGCACTGCCGACCGGGACCAACCTCTCGCGCGCCGATCGTGCGAACCATCGATCGAAATACCGGGTCGCCCGCGCTCGCCGCCGCATTGCGCAACACCGCTTCCGCGATCGCCAGATCGATCGCCTCATCCACGTCCACCGCATCTTCGGCGCGCTGCCTCACGGCGCGGCGATCATCCCCGAGAAACGATTGCGCATCGCCCGGCGTCGCCCCAAACAGCGCCGCCCGCGTCACTGCGATCACCGCACCGTCGTGATAGAAAAGCGGCTCCAGGTCCTGCCGCCGATAGATGCTGTTCTTGCGAAACTGATCCATGCGATCGCCGTCTAGTCGATGCAGCCAATCCGGATGGTGCTTGCCGATCGGCGCGACCGTGCGCACCGACGAGCCGCCACGACGCAGATTCGCAATGCACCGATCGATCGACCCCGCCGCACGCACGGGTATGTTCCCGTAGAGCATGACTACGGCATCGACGGTCCGCCCGTAGCGCGCTTCCCACGTCTGCACCGCGTGTCGCAGCGCGTCATCCACCGTCGCGGTGTCGCTTGCGAGCTGCGCGGGCCGCTCGACAATGTCGATCCCACGCGCCCGCGCGAGCTGCAGCGCGGGCCCCGAATCGCTCGACAGCAACACCGCATTGAGCTCGCGTGCCGCAAGCGCATGATCAAACGTGTACTCAATCAGCGGTCGCCCGAGAAGCGGGCGCACGCACTTGTCAGGCAGGCCCTTGCTGCCCGCCCGCGCGAGAATGACACCGAGCACGTCCATATCGTCGTTATCGGCCGCGCGAGCCGCGCCGGTTGAGGTCGCGTGTACGATTCCCGCCCGCTTGCGAGTGATCGGCGACTCGAGATCGCCGGAACGTGAGGTGTCCATGCGCGCGGTTGTGCAACGAGTCGCGTCGGCGTCGGTCGTCGTCGGCAGCGAAACTGTCGGATCGATCACCGGCGGCCTGCTCGTCTACGCCGCTGCCGCGCCCGACGACGGCGACGACGACATCCGCTACGTCGCCGACAAAGTCGCCGGCCTGCGCATCTTCACCGACCCCGACGGCAAAATGAACCTCGACGTATCCCAATCGGGCGGCGCGATTCTGCTGGTGAGTGCGTTTACGGTGCTCGCCGACGCACGCAAGGGTCGCCGCCCTTCGTTCGACGCTTCCGCGCCCGGAGCGATCGCCGAGCCGCTCGTCGCCCGCCTCGCCGCCGAGCTGCACGCCCGCAACCTGCGCGTCGAAACCGGGCGATTCGCCGCGGATATGCTCGTCCACTCAATCAACGACGGGCCGATCTGCATATTGCTCGATTCGCGGCGGCTGCTTTAGCACTGCCGCACAGTGGAGCGCCGCCATTCACTGCGGCGGCGCGTCGCCATGTCTCGCATCCGCCGCCGCCTGCTCAAGTTTCTCAAGCTGCGTATTCAATCGAATCGCGTGCGGATGCGATTCGCCATGCATTCGCACAACCGTGTCGCGCGACTCACGCATCAGCGCCAGCCCCTCTTCAAATCGCCCCAGACTCGACAGCGCGATCGCCCAATTGCCGCGAATAAGCCAATACTCTGCCTTTCGCGGCGACATGTGCCGCTCGGCAAGCTGAACCGCCTCGCACGAATATTGCTCGGCCGCGACGATTTCGCCCACGTCGCGAGCCATCGTCGACAACTGATTCAGGCACAGGATCACGTTCTCTGTTCGCCCCAGCGCGCGATACGCCTCCAATGTCTCACGCCGCATCCGCGCGCCCTCGTCCACCTCGCCCCGCGCTTGCAGGCAATCCGCCACGCGGTCACGACTGATCAGCACCTCTGGATGGTCATAGCTGCGCCCGGACGCAAGCTGCTGATCGAGAGTCTCGCGAAAAATCGCCTCGGCTCCCGGCTTGTCGCCCTGCTCGAACATCAACTGCCCAATGTTTCCGCGCCAGTTGACGATCAGCTCGTCATCCCCCATCCGACGTCGCAGCGCCAAATCCACAATTTCGCGCAGCTCCGCCTCGGCCTGCGCCACGTCGCCGCGCATGCGCATGATCGCTGGAATGATCGCGCGGCTTTTCAGCACGTCTTCGTGGTCCGGCGAGTACGCCGCGGCGAATACCCGCGCCGAATCGCGCAGCGCCACCTCGGCTTCCTCGTGTCGCCCCTGATCGATCAACACAATCGCGTAATTGTGCAAATGTGCCCCGAGTGTGTGACTATTGGGCGGCAGCACCTCGCGACACATCGCAATCGTTTCGCGATAGATCGCCTCCGCCTCACCGCGACGCTGCTGCAAGCGCAACATCGTTGCCAGGTTGCCGAGGTGCGTGATCGTCGTCGGGTGCCCGCGCTTGTGTACGCGCTGCAACTCGCGAACCGCCTCGCGATGCATCACCTCGGCTTCGGCGAATTGCCCTTCGTTCGCCAACATCGTCGCCAGATTGCCAATGAAACCGGCCCGCGATGCGCGATTCGAGTGTGGTCGGGCGATGTCCATCTCCAGAGCGCAACGCATCCACTCCAGTGCGTCTTTGCGGCGATTCGTGCTCGATAGCAAGAGCGCGTAGTCGTTCAGCGTCCGCGCGACTTCCGGATGCCCGTCGCCCAGTAATCGCGTGCGACCCTCCAACACCTGAAGGAACAGCACCTCGGCCTCGGCCCGCGCCCCGCGGTCGTGGTAAATTCCGGCCAGCGCATTGAGCGACGAAAGCCGCATGCCCGGCTCGGGCTCGCCACATTTTTCGAACAGCTCCAGCGCATCGCGCACATCGCTCTCGGCGTCGACCGAGCGACTCAACGCGCGATGCAACTCAGCCCGATGCAGCAGCGCCAGCCGCAGATTCGGATGATCGCCCAGGCCGTTGTCACGAAACGTGTTCACCGCGCAGTCGATCAATTCAAAACCGGTATCCAGCTCGCCCAGTCCGGCGAACGACATGCCCAGAATGTCATGCAGCATCGCCGCCACCTGCGGCTGCTTCGGCGCTTCACCCGCCCCCAGTTTCTCGCGCGCGGTATCGAGTGCCTCGAGCACGAGCATGTCGCGCGACCCGCCGGCCGCCGGATTGCCCATGCCCATTAGCGCGGACAGAAACTTCGTTACCGCCTCCGACTCTTCGCGCGCGACGTTTGCCTTGCCGGCCTGCTCGATCGCCCGCGCTTCCTGCTGCTGCGCAATGTGCGTCTGCGTCTCGGCATCCATCAACGCCCGCGATGCCTGCTGCCAGAGCGTGACCGATACCACCAGGCCGACGACGAGCAAAATCACAAACGCCGCCGCGCTCATCGCGACGAACTTGTATCGCGCAAGCTGCTTGACCAGGATGTATGAGAACGAGTCGCGCCGCGCCTCAATCGGCTCGTGATTCAGATAGCGCTCAAGATCGCGACCCAGATCGCCCGCCGACTGATAGCGCCGATCCGATTCCTTTTGCAGACACTTCAAGATGATCGTCTCTAGGTCGCTCGCGATCGAACGATTGTGCCGTCGCGGCGGGGCTGGCTCGGCTTCGAGAATGCGCGTCAGCACGTCGCTCGGCGAACCCTGCACCGAATAGGGAAAACAGCCGGTCACCATCTGGTACAGCAACACCCCCAGCGAATACACGTCGGTGCGCAGGTCGATCTGATCGATGTCGCCGCACGCCTGCTCGGGCGAAGCCCACGGTGCCGAGCCGACGAACTGGCCGGTCATCGTCACGCTCGTGTCTTTGCCGTCGGTCAGCTTCGACAAACCGAAATCGAGCACATAGGGCACGCCATTCGGATCGACGCGAATATTCCCGGGCTTCAAGTCGCGATGAATGATGCCGTGCAGGTGGGCCGCGTTCACCGCGTCGCAGATGCGCACGAACAGCCGCACGACGTCATCCACCGCCGGGCGGCTCTGTCGCACATACGCGTCGAGCGCCGCGCCGGGGATGTAGTCCATCACGTAATAAAAGCGATCGCCCGCGACGAGACTGTCGTAGATGCGCACGACATTGGGGTGTCGCAGGCGACCGAGAATTCGCACCTCTTGCTCGAAGCGCATCACGTCGGATTCGCCCAGCAGATGCGTGTCGCGCAGCACCTTGATCGCGACGAATCGATCGGTCGATGCCTGGGTCGCCTTGTAGACGACGCCCTGCCCGCCGCGATGAATTTCTTCGATGATGCGATAGCCGGGGAACGCGTCGGGCGGTAGCGGCGGGGGGCGCGTGGCCGCCTGTGGGGCAAAGCTGCCGGTCGTGCTGCTGCGGGCGATGCCGGCGACCTGATTCCACGCCGCGTCGATCAGGTGATTCTGACCGCCCTGCGCCATCGTCGTGTGGTGTTCGCTCGCCATGCGTTCGCTCGATTCTGCCCGCCAGACTTGATTGCGGGCATGTTATCAGTCGATTCGATCGGTCGCGGCCGCCGCGCACTACGATGCGGCGCTCGCCGAATTGCTGGCGACGCGGCGACAGCACCGCTCACGACTCGCTGAAAAAATTCCCGGGCGCGCCCAGCAGCACGCGTAGCCGATCATGCGCTCTCGCCCGCAACATATGCACGGCGCCGGTCGATCGATTCAGCTCGGCCGCCACATCCGCAATCTCGCGGCCATCGAGGTCGTACATCTGTACCACCCGCGCATAATCGGTCGGCAACTGTTCCAAGACGCCGACGATGATCTTGCTCGCTTCGCCCGCGGCGGCGTGTCGGCTCGGCGTGGTCGACTCAACGCCCAACGTCTCGATTAGCGCGATGCACGAATCCTCGCGCGCGTCCGCGTCCAGCCGTTTGCCCGGCGGCGGACGCTTCTTGCGATCCTGCTCCTTGATCGCGTCGCGCATGTTGTTCTCGGCGATGCGGCGAAGCCACGCCATGAATCCCACGCCGTCGCGCGCGGTCAGCATGTGAATCTGCAGAAACGCCTCGACGTAGGTGACCTGCATCACGTCGTCGGCATCGACAATCGACTGCCACTGCCGCCCGATCTTCGAGCGAATCTCGTGCCACACTTGCGGGCCGTAACGCTCCAGCAGCGTACGCATCGCGGCAGCCTCACCCGCAACCGCCGACTCGATCACTTTGGATTCCGGTTCATTCAAGCCGTGTGTCCCCGCAGCCCAACGTACTGTTCGGATTGTACCCGCAAGTGTTGGGCGAAAAGTGGAGTTTGGCCGGGCCGACCGCGCGTTGGGACTTCGCGGCGAATCCGCGCCGGTGCCGCCTCCGGTACACTCTGTCGCCACACGAACAAGGGAACGAGCATGTCATACAGATACGTCGTCCTCGGCAGCGGGCGGCAGGGCGTGGCCCTCGCATTCGACCTGGCCAAAAACTGCGAGGCTGGCGAGATCACACTCGTCGATTCCGACGAAACAGCCGCCATCACCGGCGCAACACGCATCGCTACACTGCTGCCCAATGTCCGCTGCCGCGTCGAGCCGGTGCGCTGCGACATGACCGACCACGCGCGTTTGCGAGATCTGCTGCGCGGCGCAAGCGTCGTGCTCTCCGCCGTACCCTATCGATTCAATGCCGAACTCACTGATCTGGCCATCGATGCCGGCGCGCATTTCAACGACCTGGGCGGCAACACCGATGTCGTTCGCACGCAACTCGCCCGGCACGATCGTGCCCGCGCCGCCGGTATCAGCATCGTGCCTGATTGCGGCCTCGCGCCCGGTCTGGGCAACATCCTCGCCGCGCATGGCGTCGCGCAGCTCGACCAACCGATCGAGGCCCACGTGCGTTGCGGCGGCCTGCCCGAGCGCCCCGTCGGCCCGCTCGGCTACAAGCTGCTCTTCAACTTTCAGGGGCTGATCAACGAGTACAGCGGCTGCGGCGAATTCTTGCGCGGCGGCAAGCGCGTCGACGTGCCCGCCCTCACCGAGATCGAAGAAATCGAATTCGCAGCACCGATCGGCCGCTGCGAGGCCGCCATCACCAGCGGCGGCACCAGCACCTGCGCCGAAAGCTTCCTGGGCAAGTTGCAGGCGTATGACTACAAGACCGTGCGCTACCCCGGCCACTGGGCCGTGATTCGCGCCCTGTTCGGCCTGCGCTGCTTCGACGAGCGCGTCACGCTGCGTGGCGGCAAGACCATCGAACCGAAGTCGCTACTGCGCGAGTTGATGGAAGATCAATTGCAGTTTCCGGATGTGTTCGACATCACCGTGCTGCGCTCAACCGTATCGGGCATGCACGACGGTCGCGCCAAAACAATCGTCTACGAACTGATCGATCGCCACGATCACGCAACCGGCTTCACCGCGATGGAGCGCACGACGGCGTTTCCGACCACGCTCGTCGCCCACATGCAGGCTCGCGGTCTGATCGCCGCCGGCGCGCAGCCGCTCGAAACGTGCATCCCGCTCAATACGTATCTGGAAGAATTGGAACGCCACGACGTTCGCGTTCGCGTTACCGAGGCTTTGAAATAGCAGATCGACCATAGCGATCGGGCCTCTGTGCCAGACGCCGGCTCGCGCCGCGAGCCGAAACCGAACCCCGACCGTGAGGGCGGGGTTCCCTGCCGTCGACCTCGGAGGGCCGATCGCTACGCAAAAAACGCAATGCTGGAGTCGACCGACTACTCGGCGTCCTTCGACGACCCGCGACGGCGCGGCTTGCGGCTCGACGCGGCCTTGATCGAAGCCGCCGGGTCATGCGTGATGCCGCGCGAACGACGATCGAGCACCAACTCGGCGAGGCTCTTCATGTCGACGTCCTCGACCTGATTGAGCACGATCGACTGCTCGGTTTTGTCGATGCTGACGAACCACTGAATGAGTCGCCCCAACAGCGTCTTGATCGTCATACCCCGCTGATCGCAGGCGAAATCGAGCTGTGCCTTCGCCTGCGCGGCTAACTGCACGCTGACGATGATCGGACCCGTCCGATCCTGATTACTGCTCTGTCTCATCTGACTGCCCTCGCTTGACGAACGGCGAGAAGTTGTCTCCCGAACAACACCCCGTCGCCACGTCCTCCAAACACCCGCGCGCAACGCACGGACCATCCGCGCGCGCAACGCCGATCCAGAACATCTTTTGCAACAGCGTCGCAGGACTTCCACAACCCGCGACGATCACGACACAGTTTGTTTCATCGACGCCGCTTCATCGAAGCGCAACCAACGCTTCAGCGAAGCTCGACCCAAACATCTGACGCCGCCGCGACATGACCGATCACCGCGGCACACGGCGTCTGCTCGTCGCGCAGCCGCGTGAGCAACCCATCGACCTCGCGCTCGGGCACACTGAGCAGCAGTCCGCCCGAAGTCTGCGCATCGAGCAGCACGCCGACCAGCGCCCGCTCGATCACACTCGCGACGCGCAGCCGCTGCCCGAGATGCGCTTCAGTGCTGCGATGCGCGCGAGTCAGCACGCCCGCCCGCGCCAGATCAAGCACCAACCGCATCAACGGCACCGCCGCCGCGTCGATCACCACCGTACAGCCGCCACCGCTCGCCATCTCGGCCGCGTGACCGAGCAGGCCGAACCCGGTGATATCGGTACACGCATGCACGTTCGACGCCGCCGCCGCGCGAGCCGCCCCGCGATTGAGCGTCGTCATCACCGACACGACTTCGGCCAGGTCGTTCGCCGAAACGCGATCCTGCTTGGCCGCGCTGGTCAACACGCCGCTGCCGATCGGCTTGGTCAACACCAATCGATCGCCAACACGTGCGCCGGCGTTCGTCCAGACCTTCGCCGGATGCACCCGCCCGGTGACCGACATACCGAATTTCACTTCCGCATCGCGAACGCTGTGCCCGCCGAGCACCACCACCCCCGCATCGCGACACACATCCGCTCCGCCGCGCAAGATGTCGAGCAAAATTTCGGCTTCTAGTTCCTTGTCAGGAAAACCGACGATATTGAGCGCGGTCAGCGGCTCGCCGCCCATCGCGTACACATCGCTCAGCGCATTCGTCGCGGCCACGCGTCCGAAGTCGTACGGGTCGTCCAGCAGCGGCGGGAAAAAGTCGAGCGTCTGCACGAGAGCGATTTCATCGGTCAGTCGATAGACGCCCGCGTCATCGGCCGTCTCGGCACCGACGATCACCCGCTCATTGCGCGGCAGTTGCAAGTGACGCAGCACGTGCGCCAGGCCGTCCTGCGGCAACTTGCCGGCTCAGCCCGCACAACTGGCGTAATTTGTCAGTCGCTTTTTGCGAGACTCGTTCACGTGATGATCCTGAAGTCATTGTGTAACGCTTTGTGGCAGCGCTTTCAACCCGTGTTGTGGCGATTTCGAGGATTTTCTTCACGGAACTGACTTCGATCACGCACATCGGACTATCGCCCACCGATCCGCGCCGCCAAACCGCCCCGCGATTCGCATACCATCCGCCTCGCATGGCCGGCCAGACGCTATCCACCATCCGCTCGCTGCTCGCCCGCCACGGCCTACGCCCGCAGCACCAGTTCGGGCAGAACTTCCTGATCGACCTGAATCTCATGCGAAAACTGGTGGATGCCGCCGATTTGCAGGCGTCAGATGTGATCGTCGAAGTCGGCCCCGGCACCGGCTCGCTCACCGAGTTTCTGCTCGAATCCGGGGCGCAGGTGATCGCGGTCGAGATTGACCGCGGATTTCAGGAGTTGCTCAAGCAGCACTTTGCGGGCAATCCAAATCTACATTTGATTTGCGGCGATGCACTCGAAACCAAACACCGCCTGAATAATCACTTATTCAAATCACTGCGAGATTTGGCGCACTCACATGGCGGGATTCGCAAGCTGGTTGCCAATCTGCCCTACCAGATCGCTACGCCACTCATGCTCGAGCTGCTGATTCAGGACGAATTGCCCTTCGAACGGTTGGTTTGCACGATTCAGCGCGAAATGGCCGACCGCCTGCTCGCCAAGGTCAACACCGAGCAATACGGCCCCGCAGCCGTCATCACTCAGACGTTCGCACGCATCGAGTTGCTCGCGACCCTGCCGCCCGGTGCATTCTGGCCCCCGCCCAATGTTGCGTCGGCGTTTGTGCGATTGGTCACCTTCCCCGACCCGCCGCTCGCGTCCGACGAACGCGCGCCATTTGCCGCCTTCGTGCAACGTGGCTTTCAGCAGCGCCGCAAAATGCTCCGCGGCAGTATGCGCGATTGGGGCATCGACGATCCCGAAGCCATCCTGGCCTACGGCGGCTTCAGCGAGCTCGCGCGACCGGAGCAGATTGCTCCGTCGGGCTGGCTAGCTTTACACCGCTTGTGTCGCCCGCCGTCTCAGGCGTGAGCAGGTGCTTCGACAAAAACGTCCGCACGAACGGGGCACTCGTCGAATCGACGTGCCCGCCGTTGTAGCCATATTGGCGATACTCGGCCCGCCACGAAATGTTCACGATCCGACTGCCGCCGCTCGGCGAATGCAACCCGACCGCTCCCGCGCCATCCTCGCCGAACACGCCGTCGATCGTGCCGAAAATCTTCATCGGCCCGCTCAGCACCGAGTCGTACGGCGAGTAATAGACAAACACCCGCCCCTTCACGCGCTCCAGCGCCTTGCCGACGTCATAGCGATGCCACAAACTCGACGACAGCAGCACCACGTTCTCGACCTTGTATTTCGGATCGAGATTCTCGAGCGCCCAGATCGCGATGCCGCTACCCGCCGACAAACCGACCAGATTCACCGGCCGTTCCGGGTATTTCTCCATGTACTCTTCGATGATTTTCGCCAGCCGCTTGGCTCGCAGCCGCGCGTTCAGTCGAATGGTCTGATCGATGGCGGGATTGAACGAAATCGTCCACATGTAGGCCGCAACTTCGCCGCGATAGCCCGCGGCTTGCAGCCCCTCGCGCACGCCGGCGTCGCCGAAATCGACGTTGCCCGCGCCCGGAACATAGAACGTGACGCCGACATCCGCCTTGGCCGAATAGTTCGGCCGAAAGCAGCCGGTCAGAAGCAATACGCACGCCGACAGCGCAACGATGCTGATTCTTTTGGTGCTCACACCACGCCCTCCGTCACGTCCCCGCGCGCCGCTGAGGCACAAGTGCCCGCGAAGCCGCGTCCCCACGCAGCGAAGTTCGCCAACTTCCCCAAGCGCGAGCGCCGCCCCCAAAGTAGGCGACACCCACACACGTTCTTTCTCAATTCCGCCCCAGGACCACATACAAACTGCGCTCGGGGCCGGTCTCCGACCGGTCTCTCTTCAATTCTGTGGGACCGGTTTGCAACCGGTCTCTCTTCGATCCTGTGGGACCGGTTTGCAACCGGTCGTCCTTCAATCTTGCCCACTGGCCTCCGACCGGTCTCTATCCTCGGTATCCACAGCGGCCAGCGCCGGCGAACACCGTGTCAGTCCCGCCGACGTGGCCGCACTCCAATCCAAAATCCAAAATCCAAAATCGCGTCCGGGCTCTCACACACCTGCCCCAACACTCACTCCCGCGCATCCCCCGGCGACGCCCGGAACCCACCAATCCGAATATTGTCCTGCGGCTTGTCAATCGGGTGCACCGCAAACACCTCGACCCGCGCGATATCCTCAAACGGCACGACCAGCACGATCGCGCCCACCTTGTAATTCTCATCCACCGGCACGCACTCAAACGTCAGCACGCTGCTCATGCCGACCTCGGCGATCTCCCGCATCTCATACGTCAGGCCGTCCTTCATATATAAGATGGTCCGCGTCTCGAGCGCGTTACGAAATGCATGAAACTCGGCCGAGCCGTTGCCGCGCTGTGTACCCGGATACTTCTTGATCGCACAACGGTCCTTCGCCTCTTCAACCAGACGCTGCAATCCGCCGTTGTGAAACCAGTCATAATTGAACATTCGGCTCTCCGCGTCGGGTAGCGAGGCGCAGGGATTTGCGCCTTGCCCGAATCGGCCTGCGGGTATCATCGGTCAGGATGACCCCGGACGCGAAAGCCCAACTCATCAAACGCGCCGCTGCCGAACTTGGTTTCGATCGCGTCGGGTTCGCTCCCGCAAGCCCGACGCCACACGCGGCGTATTATAGGGAATGGCTCTCACGCGGCTATGCGGGCAGCATGGCCTACCTGCACCGCAACGTCCCGATGCGCGAAGACGTGAGCAACATCCTCCCCGGGGCAAGGTCCGTTATCTGCACGGCGATCCGATATCGCATCCCCGACGGCGAATCGAGGCCACGGGCCGCAGAATCCGAACGCGAAGCGCAAGCGAGTAACCTTCGATCCGAACGCGAAGCGCAAGCGAGTGCCCCACCATCCGAACCCGGAGCGCGAGCGACGGGGTTTCCCGCGGGAGAAACTCCGCGCGCGTCGTCAAACACGCCCGCCCCGCTCGGCCGCATCGCCCGCTATGCCCTCGCCGACGACTACCACATCATCCTTCGCCGTCGCTTGGAAGCCCTGATCGCGCGAATGCGCGCCGAAATTCCGGACACGTTCGACGCCCGCCCGTTTGTCGACACCGGCCCCATTCTCGAACGCGACCTCGCCGCCGCCGCCGGCCTCGGCTGGATCGGCAAGAACACGCTACTCATGCACGAGCGGCTCGGCAGCTATCTCTTCCTGGCCGAAATCATCACCACACTCGATCTGCCGCCCGACGCACCCGCGACCGACCACTGCGGCTCCTGCACGCGCTGCCTCGACGCCTGCCCCACGCACGCCTTCCCGCGGCCCTACGTCCTCGACGCCAGCCGCTGCATCTCGTACTTCACCATCGAGCATCGCGGCGACATACCGCCCGAGCACCACGCCGCCATCGGCGACTGGGTCTACGGCTGCGACATCTGCCAGGAGGTCTGCCCCTTCAACCACAAGGCCCCGCCGACCGCCGACGCGCAGCTCGCCCAGCCGCGCATCCCCGCCGCACTGCCACTGGCCGACCTCGTGCAGCTCACCTCGTGGCAATACCGCACGCTCACCCGCAACTCAGCGACGCAGCGCGCGACGCGCAAGATGTGGCACCGCAACGCCGCGATCGCGCTGGCCAATGGCGAGGCGACCCAGCCGACAAACTGAACGTCACCGACACGAACGCACACGACGGCGCGTGGCATGCTCGCGGCCGTTTGCGAGCATGGCTTTCGGAACATGGCTGCCAACGGCCGCAGCCATGCCACAAGGTCACGCGGCGCGTGGGCGCGTGGCATGCTCGCGGCCGTTTGCGAGCATGCCTCTCGTCGCGGATGTGCAAGTGAGCAAACGAGCGCGGTTTGTGCAATGAAGAGCGCATGCGAACTCTTCGCCGGAAACCACTGCGCGAGGCACTTCGGACGATCGGAACTATTGAGCATTGCCTAAAGTCGCCAATTCTTTTGAGTGTCACGTATGGCCGTCAAACGAGTTTGTGTGTCATGGAACCGCTTTCGGTGAGACGCAAACCTGTTTGGCGTTCACCGGTGAGACACAAGTCATGCGACGCGGTCAGCCGCCACACGCAAACAACCCGATCGAAGACGCGCTGTGCGCCGCGAACAATGATCCACCGTGTGAACCGTCTGGCCAAATCCGCGAACCGTGCCGCAACTCGCTTCAGCACACTGCCCACAATCGTAAACTCACGCGCATGAGCACCGCGCGCCCGACCCACGCCCGCTCACGACGCCACCACCCGCGCCGCAGCCCCTCAGCCCCCAAGTGCCCGATAACCAAGGTGGTCAACGAGAGGGGGGCGCGTGAACACCTTCGGCCCACCGCCTCCAAGTCCCGTTATTATCGATCATTCTTCATCCATCAACCTTCGTCCTTCGCCCTTCCTATAGCACTCCCTGATCCAACATCGCAGTCGCCACCTTCAAAAACCCCGCGATATTCGCACCCGCCACATAGTTCCCCGGCACGCCATACTTCGTCGCCGTCTCGCTCACGACTTTGTGGATGTTCACCATGATGCTGTGCAGCTTTTGGTCAACCTCTTCGCGCGACCAGTTCAGTCGCATCGAGTTCTGCGTCATCTCCAGCCCGCTGGTCGCCACGCCACCCGCGTTCGCCGCCTTCGCCGGCCCGTACAGGATCTTGTTCTCGAGAAACACCTTCACGCCGGGGTTCGTCGTCGGCATGTTCGCCCCCTCGGCGACGCACATGCAGCCGTTCTTCACCAGCGCGCTGGCGTCGATCTCGTTGATCTCATTCTGCGTCGCGCTGGGCAGAGCGATGTCGCACTTGACCGTCCACAGCGGATTGCTTGCCGCATTGGCGTCGGTCGCCTGGAAATGTGCCTTGGGATACTTGGCGGTGTATTCCTTGATCCGTCCGCGCTGCACGTTTTTCAGGTGCATCACGAACGCCAGCTTCTCGGCGTTGATGCCCTCTTCGTCGATGATGTACCCGTTCGAGTCGCTCAGGCTGATCACCTTCGCGCCGAGATGGTTGCACTTTTCGACGGCGTACTGTGCGACGTTGCCGCTGCCGCTGACGAGCACGCGTTTACCCTTCATGTCCTGGTTGCGCGTCTTCAGCGCCTCCTGCGTGAAATACACCAGACCATACCCGGTCGCCTCGGGTCGAATCAGCGACCCGCCCCAGCCGATGCCCTTGCCGGTAAGCACGCCCTCGAACCGATTCACGAGCTTTTTGTACTGGCCGTACATAAAGCCGATCTCGCGCCCGCCGACGCCGATATCACCGGCCGGCACGTCGGTATCCGCGCTCACATGGCGGAACAGCTCACTCATGAAATTCTGGCAGAAGCGCATGACTTCGCGGTCCGACTTGCCCTTCGGCTCAAAGTCGCTCCCGCCCTTGCCGCCGCCCATGGGCAGCGTCGTCAGCGAGTTCTTGAAGATCTGCTCAAAGCCGAGGAACTTGATGATGCCCAGATTGACCGACGGATGAAATCGCAGGCCGCCCTTGTAGGGGCCGATGGCGCTGTTGAACTGCACGCGATAGCCGCGGTTGACGTGTACCTCGCCTTGGTCGTCGGTCCAAGTCACGCGAAACTGAATCGTCCGTTCCGGCTCGACGATGCGTTCGACGATCCTGGCCTGTCGAAACTCGGGATGCCGCTCAACAACCGGCACCAGCGTCTCGATCACCTCCTCAACCGCCTGAAAAAACTCCGGCTCGCTGGGGTTTCGGGATTTGACGTAGGCCATCGTGTCTTTGACGAAGGTGGACATGAATCGCTCCGGCGGTAGGTTCGCTATCGATACATTCTCACGAATCTCAGATGCAGAGTTTACCTGTGTCGCGGCCCGTGGGAAACCGCGTCAGCGTTGGCGTGCGAGAAACGTCGCGTTGGCGCGTATCGATCGGATTGCAGCGGAACCGCCGACGCACACGGATCGGGAGCGTACGATTGAACCGACGTCAGGGCGCTAATGAAAACGCTGCGTTCCGGCCTGGCGAGCGAATGCAATTCGACGTGCCAGCGATGCTCGTGACCATCGACGTGCATCACGAGTTCGCCGTTGGTTTCGGCGAACATCACTGGTCGATCAAATAGCAGCCGACCGCCGCCGGTCTGTGCGACCGCGATAGCCTGGCTAGCCGTTCGAAACTCGATGCGCACCCGAGCGGAATAGCCGTTTGCGGGTGTCAGGTTTTGCAATGCAAAATCCTCGCCGCCGAGCTTGCCACCGCTTGCGTTGCAGATACGCCTTCTCGCCATCCAGCGTCCCATTGGCCGCGATGCTCGCCTCGCCCTCGTCGATCAGTGCGTCCAACTCGCCGGCTGCAAAGTCGCCGAATCGTTCATCCGCAATGAGGCTGCCCAGACCGGAGGCGACGACATCTTCCGCGCTGGCATATTGACCCGGGCGAACTTTTCGCTGCACCAACGCCGTCAACTTCCGATCGAGTTTCAGCTCCAAGGCACACCTCCAGCCGATCTGAGTTTGCCAACGCCAGTCAACCTCGCCGAATCGATCTACGATTCGGCCGTCGACGTTTGACCTACGACCTTCGACCCTCGCCATTCGCCATTCGACCTTCTCAAACCACTCCCTGATCCATCATCGCATTCGCCACCTTCAAGAATCCAGCAATATTCGCGCCGGCGAAGTAATTGCCCTTCATCCCATGCCCTTCCGACGTTTCCAGGCACAGCCGATGAATCCGCTTCATGATGTCGCGCAGCTTGGCATCCACCTCTTCGCGCGACCACGCCAGCCGCATCGAATTCTGCGTCATCTCCAGACCGCTCACCGCTACTCCGCCCGCATTCGCCGCCTTGCCGGGGCCGAACAGCACGCCCTTCTCCTGAAAATGGTGAATCGCTTCCGGCGTGCAGGGCATATTCGCCCCCTCGGCCACCAGCTTGCAGCCATTGCTGACCAGCTTCTTCGCGTCGTCGCCGGTGATTTCGTTTTCGGCAGCAGTCGGCAGGGCGATATCGCACGGCACATCCCACGGCCGACCCGCGCGAAACTCGACACCCTTGAACTTGTTGGCGTATTCCGACGCGGGGAGGCGGTTTACCTGCCACAGGTCTTCGACGAATTTGAACTTTTCGCCGGTGATGCCAGCCGGGTCATAGCAATAGCCCTCTTCGTCGGCGATGGTGACGACCTTGCCGCCGAGCTGGTTGACCTTTTCGATCGCGTAGCAGCCGAGATTGCCATAGCCGCTGACGGTAACGGTCTTGCCCTCGAACGAGTCGCCCCGCTCGGTCAGCATTTCCTGAGCGAAATAGACCGTGCCATAGCCCGCCGCCTCTTTGCGGATCAGCGAGCCGCCCCAGCCAATACCCTTGCCCGTGACCCAGCCTTCGAAGCGATTCACGAGCTTCTTGTATTGGCCGAACATGTAGCCGATCTCGCGACCGCCGACGCCGACATCGCCGGCGGGCACGTCGGTATCGGGGCCGACATGGCGAAACAACTCGCTCATATACGCCTGACAAAACCGCATGATCTCGCCGTCGGATTTGCCCTTGGGCGAGAAATCGGAGCCGCCCTTGCCGCCGCCCATGGGCAGCGTGGTGAGCGCGTTCTTCAGCGTCTGCGAGAACGCCAGAAACTTGATGATGCTCAGGTTCACCGAGGCGTGGAAGCGCAGGCCGCCTTTGTAGGGGCCGATGGCGCTGTTCATCTGCACGCGAAATCCGCGATTGACGCGCACGGTGCCCTGATCGTCGGTCCACGGCACGCGGAAAATCACGCTCCGCTCAGGCTCGACCAGCCGTTCGACGATGCGGGCCGCGACGAACTCGGGATGGCGCTCGAGGCACGGCCCGAGCGTCTCGACCACGTCGCCGACGGCCTGGTGAAATTCCTTCTCGCCCGGATTGCGAGCGATGACATCCTGCATGATGGCGTTGAGCTGGGCATTCATGACCTTCGTCCCCGTGAAAAGCGATTTGGAAATCGGAGGGGTATAATAGACGCGAGCGGTGAAGGCGTCGAAGGGGTCGGCGGTGCCTAGTGCGGTGGCCGCTGCGCGGCAAGATCGTGCGGGTCGGCTCTTCAGTAGGCACCAGACACTAGGCACTCGCGCCCGCGGAGTTGAACGTGGAAACCTGGAAAGAATTCGACCATAACGAGATCTCGCACTCGGCGGCCCATCATCTGATGGCGGTCGATGACCTGATCCGCAAATTCGGCTATGCCCGCGTCTCCGATGTCGCCCGCATGTTGAACATCACCCGCGGCAGCGTGTCGATCTCGCTTCAGCCGCTCAAGAAGGCCGGGCTGATCCTGCAGGACGAGAATCGCCACATTCGCCTCTCGCCGGACGGCAACCACCTTGTCGCCGCGATCAAGACCAAGCGCGTACTCATGCAAAAGCTCTTCCACCAAGTGCTCGGCGTCGACGCGATCCAAGCGGAGATCGACGCGTGCAAGCTTGAACATTTGGTCAGCAACACGGTCGCCCAGAAACTCATCACGTTCTTGAAGTTCGTGGAATCTGAAGAACCGGCGGTGGTGGAGTTCCGAAAGGCGATGCGCAGCTACGCGATGACGTGCGATGTAAACTCGGCCAAGTGCGCGAGCTGTCAGGTCACAGGTTGCATGGCGGATGCAGTGTCGGGATAGTGCTTAGTGCCCAGTGCTTAGTACCTAGCAAAAAGTGTTCGGCGGCGTTTCCGAACTAGACACTAGACACTAGACACTAGACACTAATTCCCCCGCAACAACTGCCGAATCGGCTCCGTCAAATTATGCAGCGGCTCCACCCTTACGCGCGGCTGCGAGGCTTTGCCTTCCACCCGATATTGCACGAGTTCCTGACCCGCCGTCTCAATTAGATCGCTGAGGCCCGGCACGCGGACGCTGCCCACTGGCGGCGCGCTCAGCAGCAGCATGTCGATCACATCATCGCGATTGTTCCAACGACCGTTGCCAACCAATCGCGACGTGCGGCTTTGAATGTCGACCCGTGCAAAGTCGATCGTTTGCCCGTCCCATGTGAACCGCAGCTCGGCCTGCTCCACGTTCTCCTCCAGCGCGCGACTCGCCCCGCGCGCGGCGTCCAGCACCTTCGCCGTCACCGCTGTGCTGAGCAGTGACGTGCCGCGAACGCGCATTCGTCCGCCGCCGGTGCGGCGCGACACATCGCCGCCGACGCCCTTCAAATACAGCTCGCCGTCCATCCGCCCGCGGCGCATCGGCCCGTGCGCGTCGGGGTCGGTGCCGCGAAACGTATTGAAACACGCATCGCCGAATCGCAGATTGAGGTTGTATCCGCGCGTCGCCACGTCATAGTCGGCCCCACCCGTGATATGCCCATCGCAAAATCCGCCGCCGATGCTTTCGAATCGCACGCGCGACTCGCCATAGTCACGGCGGATCTGACCGCGCAAGCCGCTGACCGCGCGCCCTTCGAGCTTGCCCTCGTCAATCACAAACCGCGCATCGACAAACACGCCGCGCTCGCCGTTTACTTCGACCGCGCCTTCGATCACGCCGGCAAACGCCTTGAGCGGCAAGCCGATGTTCATGTCGCCGCTCGCGACGCGAATGCGCCCTTCAAACCGCGACGGCTCCTCGCCCGCCGCGATGTGACACCGCGTCAACTCGACATCGACCACGCCGGACAGCTCCAGCCCCTCCAGCAGCGACCGCAGCCCGGTCGGCATCGCCGCTGCCAGCGCCGAGTCCACCTGCACCCCGGTCGCCTCGAGTTGCATGTCGCACGTCATCGATTCGCCGACGATGCACCCACTGCCGCTGCCGGATATCTGCCCGCCCGTCGCCACCCGCGCCGCAAACTCGCTCACGCGAAAACTGTCACCCTCCAGCATCAGCGTGTGCCGCACGTCGCGAAGCGCCAGCGGCAGCTTGCTGCTGCTCAGGCTCGCCGCACTGATATTCGCCTCGACCCGTGGCGATCCGTCCGCCGGCAGCGTGACCTCCAGCCGCATCGATCCCGGCCCCGATAGCGCCAGCGCATCGCGCAGCGCCGGTCGCCCCACGGGGATGAGCTGGGCCATGAGCCGCTGCATCTGCGGATCGTCGGCAACCACGCGAATCGTTCCGCCCTTGCCGCCACCCTCGCCCAGAATTCCGCTCACGCCGATGCGCGCATCGCCGCGTCGCGCGGTCAGCGTCTCAATCGTCCGCACGGTGCCATTAGACGAAATCAACCCGGAAACGTCGTGAAACGGATCATCGGGCGCGAACAGGCTGAGCGTGCCGTCGCGCAGCAGCGCCGTGTATTGATCGTCGCCGCCGCCGAGCGGTCCGCTTAGCTGTCCCCACACGTCGGCAGTCGCTTTCAATCGCAACTCACCGAGCCGTGCGCCGTCCGGTGCGCGAATGTCCTGCGCATGATCGACCGCCATGCCGAACGCTTCGAAGTGAATGTCCTGCCGCTTCGCGTGCTCCGGCGTCTCGGGCATGACCGAGCCTTCGACGCGTACATGCGCACCGCCGTCAAAGCCTTGCAACTCGCGAATGCGCAGACCGTTGTCATCGATGTCGATCCACCCGGTCGCCTGCATCAAGCGCGCCTGCGGGCTGAGCGAGAGCGACGCGCTGCGAAGCCGCGCGCTGATCGTGGTCTGTGTCTCGGTAAAGCCGGTCTGCTCGGAGCCGTCCTCGCGTTGCAGCCGCACGCTGACATCGGCAAGCCCGATCGGATTGGCCTGGTCCCAGAGTGCGTGATAGCGAGCCGGCAGCGCGTCGTAAAAGTGCTGATCAAGCGGCAGGCTCTCCGCGTCGAACGCAAGCCGAAAACCGGTCCAGTCGCGCGTGTTGTCAAGGTCGCCGTTGCCGACGAACACCGCGCTGCCTCGGCGACCGACGACGTGCTCGATGGTCACGCCGTCGTTGCTGAAACAGATGTTGCCGAAAATCTGCTCGACGCGATAGGGAAATCGAAAGTAGCGCAGGCTCGCGCCGGCAAGCTCGACCGCGCCGTCGAATCGCACCTGATACCCCGCCGACGCATCGAACGGATTCTCGGGAGCCGAAAACGTCGCATGCACATTCGCGTTGCCCAGCGGGGCATAGTCGCGCAGCACAGCCCGCAGCGGCCCCGGCACGCGCCGCGACTCGGTCAGCTCGGGATGCACCTGCGGATCCGGAAACTCCAGTCGATCGATGCGCACATGCCCGTCATAGCCGGCCGCCCGCAAACCGAACTCGGTCGCGTCGCCGCCCGGGGTCCGTCCAAAGGCGAAACTTCGCAGCGTCAACCCGGTTGCAAACGTCCCGCCGTTGAGCATGCCGCGCAGCTCGAGTGCCAAGTTTCCACAAACGAGATCGCCCGGCTGCTCCTTCCCCGGCGTGTGCAGAAAGCGCGCTTCGCCGACCGCCTGGCGAAACGTCAGGTATCGATGATCCGGAATCGGCCCGATGCTGCCGTCATCAAGTGACGGTGCAATGTCGAGATTGGAGAACTGCAGCGTGAGCGCATCAAGCCGCGAGCCGTCGAGCACCAGCCGCTCGACCCGGCACATGCCCGCCGCCCGCCCGTCGCGCAGAATATCTGCGAGCGCGGCGGGGCCAACCGCCTTCAACGTCTCCAGATCGAGCCAATCCGAGCGTGCCGTGAGCTTCTGGCCCACAATTGTCACTTCGGCCAGCGTTCTGCCGTCTCGCGAAGTTCCCGGTGCCAGCATCGACGGGCCGGCGATCTGCGTCACGTGCAGGTTGTACGTCTGATCGGCTTGCGGCTCGCCGGTGCAATCAACCACCCAGCGACGCAGCAATCGCAACTGGCCGTCGACGCGCGTATGTACCTTCACGTCGCACTGTTCGATGTCCACCGCCGGCAACCGGGCGAATTTCAGTCCCGACCCGCGCCGCAATGACTCGGCCGCCGCAGGCCCGCTGCTCGCCGTCGCCCGGCCCGCGAGATCATCGAGTACCAGCATGAGCGATGGTCGTTCAAGCCGCAGCGTCTCCGGCGACACATGTCCGATCAAGGCCGAACGCCAGCAGACTGACAACTGCGCGAGCGGAACATGCAGGGTGGACGGCTCATCGGTCGCCGCCGCTTCGCGCGCGATCAATTCCAAATTGCGTGCGGTCAACCCGCCCCAGGGCGTGAATGACAGCTCCTCGACGTCGCGTACTACGAAACCTGACGGCATGAGTGCCGCATCGAGACGAGCGCGCAGCGCCGCCGGTCGCGTTTGCCACGCGAACACGCCGATCGCCGTGGCAACCAGCGTGAAAAGCAGCAAAAGCAGTCGGGTGCCGATACGGCGGAAGCGCATGCCGTTATTCTGGCCGTAGTTGACGACAATTCATAGTCTGACTGCGGAACTGTCGCATCGACGCATGGGTACTTGGGTGTATACGAGTCAGACCGGCTATCCGCGGATGAACCACTCCGACGGTCCTGCGCCCGACCAACGACACACCGAAACGAGCGAATGCCCGCTCGATCCGTTGAGTCGCAACCGTTCGCGAGATGCACCCCGGATTTTGAGTAAGCCACGAGCACGATTGCGTTGTAACACGTTACCGAATAGCTTTTCAGGTTTGGCCTTGCGGCGACCGGCGGGCGTGACCCGCGGCGCTATGATACAAGGCTTGAAAGCGCTTCCATCGTGCGGTGAACGAGCCGACGACGAGCGCGAGCATTCGAACCAATACGCGCCGGCAAGTCGCTCGGGGAACCCTGCGACCGAACCCGGCCACGCGACGAACTTTTGTAAGGACAGAAAAATGGACACGGTCGGCATTCTGGTCGGCGGCGGGCCGGCACCGGGAATCAATGCGGTCATCGGGGCGGCGGTCATCGAGGCCATCAACCGCGGCATGCGCGTGATCGGCTTTTACGACGGATTCAAATGGCTCGCGTCGGAAGAATTCGACGCCGACAAGCACACGATCGACTTCACGATCAACGACGTCGCACGCATCCACTTCGAAGGCGGCTCGATGCTGCGCACCTCGCGCACCAGCCTGATCGATGACGCCCGGCTGAAAGTCGACGGTTTTGCCGCAGCCAACACGAAGAAAGTCGTGCGCGTCCTGACCAACCTGACGAAGCAGGGCGTCAATCGCATGATCACAATCGGCGGCGATGATACGTCGCTGTCCGCCCGCTTTCTGTGCGATGTCGCGGCCGATCAACTGCGCGTCGTTCATGTGCCCAAGACCATCGACAACGACCTGCCGCTACCGCACGATGTGCCGACGTTCGGCTTCTCGACCGCGCGCTTCGTCGGCACGCAGCTCGTCAAAAATTTGATGCGCGATTCACAGACCACAGGCCGCTGGTATCTTTGCGAAGCGATGGGCCGCACCGCCGGCTTTCTGGCACTCGGCATCGGCATGTCCGCCGGCGCGACGATCACGCTGATCCCCGAGGAATTTCCCGATCGCATCAAAGTCGAGACGATCGTCGATCACCTTGAGTGTTCGATTCTCAAGAGACGCATCATGGGCCGACCCGACGGCGTCGCGATCGTCGCCGAGGGGCTGGCGTATCGACTTGGCGACAAGGACGAGCTGGAGCGCCTGCTGGGACACGAAGTGCCGCTCGATGCCGCCGGCCATCCGCGCTTGTCCGAAGTGAACATCGGCGCACTGCTCAAGCGTCAGCTCGAAGCACGCTTCAAGGCCCGCGGCCAGTCGCTGACGATCGTCGATCACGAACTCGGCTATGAGTTGCGCTCGGCCGACCCGACGCCCAACGACATGTCGTACTGCCGCAGCCTCGGCTATTTCGCGGTCGAGCTGTTGCAGCAGGCGAGCACCTCGCACGTCATGGCCGCGCTGGTGAACGGCAATCTCCAGCCGATAAGCCTGCACGACCTGATCGACCCGAAGACCAATCGCACGCGGACTCGCACGGTTGATACGCGCTCAGACAGCTATCGCGTGGCACGGGCGTACATGATTCGGCTTGAACCGAGCGACCTCGAAAATCCGGAGATGCTGGCCAAGCTGGCGACCGAGGCGAAGATGTCGCCCGACGAGTTCAAGCAGCGCTACGCCCACGCGGCATCGCACCGCATGATCAACGGGGCGCGCTGACGCGAACGCATCCGAACCCCGAGCGCGAGCGAGCGGGGTAACGTGCTGAGAGTAACGAGTAGCGAGTAGCGAGCTAAGACCGCGCATCCGAACGCGACGCGCAAGCGAGTGCCGCGGGCACCAGCGGGCGGCATCATGCCGCTCGCCATATACTCGCGATCATGTTTGCCCGTCGCACACTCGCTTCACTCGCAGTCGCCGCACTCGTCGGCTGTGATCGACCTGCCCCCGCGCATCGCTATCTGGTCCTCGCCGGCGTCGTCACGGCTTGCGCATACGAGACCGGCGAGCTGGCCGTCACCGTGTCGCGCCGCACGGCGGGCGGACCGAGCGAAGAGGCCATTGACTGCGTGGTGACCAAAGACTCCGAGATCTACGTCAATGGCCGATTCGCGCAGTTCTCCGAAATCGCCCTGCGCGACGCCGTCACGCTCATCGGCTACAACGACGCCAACCCGCGCAGCAGCCGCTTCGTCGTCAGCTATGCGTACTTCGAGCACGACGCCGCCGCCGACCCTCCGAGTGTGACGGAAGCGGATTTGCGGCTAAGCTCTCCGCAATAATCGAATCGATCGATCGGCTGGCGGACCACACGCCGCGGATCGAGGAATCACAGTCCATCACATGGAGCAAACCATGTCCGCATCCGTCACCATCGCAAACGTCATCGGTCGCGAAATCCTCGACTCGCGCGGCAATCCGACCGTCGAAGCCGACGTCATTCTCTCGAACGGCGTCCGCGCCACCGCGCCCGTGCCCAGCGGCGCATCGACCGGCGAAAACGAAGCGGTCGAGCTGCGCGACGGCGACAAGAAACGCTATCTCGGCAAAGGCGTACTCAAGGCCGTCAAGAACGTCAACGACATCATCGCCCCCGCGCTGCGCGGCATGAGTCCGCAGAATCAGGAACACGTCGATCGCCGCATGCTCGAACTCGACGGCACAAACAACAAAGGCAAGCTGGGCGCGAACGCAATTCTCGCCGTCTCGGTCGCAACCGCCCGCGCGGCGGCCACGGCCACAGGCGTGCCGCTGTATCGATACCTTGGCGGAGCCAAGGCGCATGTGCTGCCCGTGCCGATGATGAACATCCTCAACGGCGGCAAGCACGCGGACAACAACGTCGATTTTCAGGAGTTCATGATCCAGCCCTGGGCCGCGCCGACATTCAGTGAGGGTCTGCGCTGGGGCACCGAGATTTTCCACTCGCTCAAAAATGTGCTCAAGGACCGCGGCATGAACACCGCGGTCGGCGATGAGGGCGGATTTGCTCCGAGTTTGAAGAGCAATGA
Source organism: Phycisphaerae bacterium (assembly GCA_046155505.1). Classification (GTDB taxonomy): domain Bacteria; phylum Planctomycetota; class Phycisphaerae; order UBA1845; family Fen-1342; genus JBJXFK01. The sequence continues at coordinate 624 of JBJXFK010000175.1, read as the reverse complement.
CGAAGCGCTTGAGGTGATCGCCGTCGCGGTGGAAAAGGCCGGCTACAAGCTCGGCGATCAGGTGTTCATCGCGCTCGACCCGGCGACCAGCGAGCTTTGGAGCGAGGCGGCCAAGAAGAACAAGCAGGGTTACTGCTTTTTCAAGAGCGATCCGAACCGCGTCGCGACGACCGACGAGATGATCGACCTGTGGAAGGGCTGGTGCAAACGGTTCCCGATCCGCAGCATCGAGGACGGTCTTGCCGAGAACGACTGGGCGGGTTGGGCCAAGCTGACGCGAGAACTCGGCGCGACGACGCAACTCGTCGGCGATGATCTGTTCGTTACGAACGTCGAGTATCTCGGCCGCGGCATTCGCGAGAAGTGCGCGAACTCGATCCTGGTGAAGATCAATCAGATCGGCACGCTGACCGAAACATTCAACGCCGTCGATCTTGCGATGCGCAACGCGTATAGCGCGGTGATCAGCCATCGCAGCGGCGAGACCGAGGATGCGACGATCGCCGACATCGCAGTCGCGACCAACGCGGGACAGATCAAGACCGGCAGCGCGAGCCGCAGCGACCGAATCGCCAAGTACAACCAGTTGCTGCGCATCGAGCAGGAGCTCGGCGGCGAAGCGGT
>JBJXFK010000169.1:0-24282 GCA_046155505.1 Phycisphaerae bacterium | reverse complement strand
AGCGAATTGACCGTGGCGTCGCCACCCGGCGACGCGGCCTGTCGGCGGAGTATTTCGCCGGCAGGCTCGTTTTCGTGGCATCGAACCAACGCAGAAGCCGATGTTCCCCGCACAACTAACGAACGTGGTCATCTTCGGCGATTTCCGCGTTCGCCCCGCGGACGATCGCCGCTTTGCCGAAGCGATCGCGAATCGCATCGACCGTTGCATCGAGTTGCCGCCGCTTGGCCGCGTCGGCCGATTCAAAGAGTGAAAGTTGCTGCCCAAGTCGATCAACCAGATTCGTCACGCCCGCCCCAATTAGCCGCACACGTGATCGCCGCTCGCTCATCCATGTATCGAACAACTCCGCCAGCGGATGCCACAGGTGGTCCGTCACGTCGGTCGCCGCATCGAGCGTCGTCCGCCGCGTGTACGTCGAAAAGTCCGGCGTGCGAATTTTCATCACCACCACGCGGGTCAGCCGCTCGTGCCGCCGCAACCGTGCGGCAACCTGATCGATCTGCTCCAGCAGCGTTGCCCGCAGATATTCGCGATCGGCAACATCTTCGGCGAACGTCGTCTCGTGGCTGATGCTCTTGGCCTCGCGGTCGGGGACGACATCGCGATCGTCCTCGCCGCTGACGAGCGCAAGAAAGTGATCGCCGCTCTCGCCGAGCACGCTGCGCACGCGGGCGGGGTCACTGCGGCGCAGATCGCCGAACGTGCGCACGCCAAGTTGGTCGAACTTCGGCAAGGTCGCCGGCCCGACGCCCCACAGCCTCCCGATCGGCAGCGGATCGAGAAACGCGAGCGTCCCGTCGGGCGGCACGACGACCAAACCGTCGGGCTTGTTTGAGTCGCTGGCAAGTTTGGCGATGAACTTGCTCGGCGCGACGCCGACCGATGCGGTGAGTTGCGTCGTCTCGCGCACCAGTCGGCGAATCTCGCGCGCAATCGTCTCGCCGTCGCCAAAGAGCCGTTGCGATCCGGTCACGTCGAGAAACGCCTCATCGACCGAAAGCGGCTCGACCAGCGGCGTGAAGCGTTCGAGAATTTCGAAGACCTGATGCGAAACGGCCGAGTACGCCTGCATCCGCGGGCGCACGACGACGGCCTGCGGGCAGAGCCGCGTGGCCTGTGCCATGGGCATCGCGCTGCGACAGCCGAATTTGCGTGCTTCGTAACTGGCGGTCGAGACGACGCCACGCCCGCCGACGCCGCCGACGAGCACGGGCCTGCCGCGCAGGGCAGGATCGTCGCGCTGCTCAACAGCGGCGAAGAAGGCGTCCATGTCGAGGTGCAAGATGACGCGCGGGAGCTGCATGACGCAGATGATAACAAGCGGTATGCACGATTGAGTCGCTGGGAGACTTGCCAAGCGCGAAGACGCGATCAACGAAAAATCGCTATCTGCGAGGCGCGCCGGAAGACGTGTTTTGGTCGGCTTCAGCCGACCGGCACATGCCCCCAACTTCAGTTGGTGGGTGGCGAGCGGCCGATACGCGTCGGGAACGCAAATTGCGATGTGCGCGCACGGAATGTAAAACGTCCATCATGAATTCAAACACGCGACCCGGCGCGAAAGACACGACCCCGGCCCGCATCCACCTGCTCGCCCACGCCAACCCAATCCAGAAAGACATCGATCGATTCGAATTTGCATCGGCATCCGACTATGCCTCGTTCATCTGCGGCCACCTGCCGACCGGATCACGCCTGACATACTCGCCAAAAATCTTCGCCGCGCGCGAAGACGTGCAGCACGGCGGGCGCATCGACGACGCCGCGCGCATTCGCGATTTGCAAGGCGCGATCGACGACCCGCACACCGCCGCCATCATCGCGCTCGCCGGCGGCGCGTGGCTCGGGCGGGTGCTGCCGCACATCGATCCGTCGTCGCTTCAACAACGCAAGCACCCGCTGATCATCAGCGGCTTCAGCGAAATCACCGGATTGCTGAATTGGCTGGCGACCTACAAGTGCGTACGCGCGTACTACTGGCTCTGCCCGAACTACCTGGCGTGGAAGATCGCCCCACCCGCGGCCGCGCGAACGGCACTCGGCGAATTTTGGAAAGACCTGCCGCGACACTTCGACTCGACCAACCCCGACGCAACGATTCGCGGAACGCTGGTTCGCGGTACGCTCAAACCGGGCAGAACACGCATCGTCGGCGGCTGCCTGAGTGTGCTCGTCGCGACACTCGCCGGGCCGATCGCGCGGCGTGTGCAGCCAACGGGCGCGTGGCTCGCCCTCGAAGACATTGGCGAAGCCGTCTATCGCATTGATCGCTACCTCGCCACGCTGAAACTCGCCGGCTGGTTTGATCGCATCGCGGGCATTCTGCTCGGCGATTTCCACACCAAGGACGAACCCGATCAGACGGCCGCGATTCTCGAATTGTTGAAATACCACTTGCCGCGCGAACGCAAACTGCCGATCGTCGTCACGCGCGACGTGGGCCACGTCTGGCCGATTCGCCCACTGCTGATCAACCGCCCGCTGCGACTGCTGCTCAAGGGAAAAAGTGTGAGCTTCACCGCCGAGGCGTGATTTCGTCGCCGCCATCGCCGATGTGCTCGCCGATCTCTTCCGGCGTCAGCTCGCGCGAAAGCACATAGTCGCCGCGAAACCAGCGCCCGAGATCGGCCATCTTGCAGCGATCGGAGCAGAACGGATATAGCGCGGGTAGGCAGCCCTCAAGCGGGCAGAGTTTCTGGCAGGTGCAGCAGACGTACGACTTCATCCCGGAATTGTAACAACGCGAGGCGCCTGGGGGACCGAAGCGCAGAACGCATTTGCCCCTTCGCGTCTCAACGCCGCGCGTTAGCGCTCGCCCTTGGCCTGCTCTTCGAGCTTGATGCGGGCTTCCTTCTCGATCTGCCGCACGCGCTCGCGCGTCAGGCCGACCGCATCGCCGATTTCCTTGAGCGTCATGCGCTTGCCGTTCTTGTTGGTCAGGCCGTAGCGCATCTTCAGAACCTTGGCCTCCCGGTCGGTGATCTTGTTCAAGATCGCTCCTACAAAATCGGCATCGCTGTCGCTGAACACCTGATCCGCCGGCGAGGGCGTGCGCGTGTCCGGCAGCGACGCGGTCAGTGACACGCCGTCATCGCTCGACGATTCCTGAGTAGGACAGGTGCAAGCCTTGATCGCCTGCGAGATCGCCGCCGCCTTGCGCGGCGAAATTTCCATGTGGTCGCTCAGTTCCTGAAGGGTCGCCGGGCGACTCAGCCGCGCCTCGAGCTCGCGCATCGCGAGCTTCATGTGCCCGATCTGCTCCATGAGGTAGCTCGGGATGTGAATCATCTGCGACGAATTTTGCACCGCGCGGCGAATCGCCTGATCGATCCAGTAGCTCGCGTAGGTGCTGAAGCGCGAGCCGACGGTCGGGTCAAACCGATCGACCGCGCTCATCAAGCCCACGTTGCCTTCGTTGACGAGATCTTCCATCGGCAGGCCGCGATGCGAAAAACCCTTCGCGACGCTGATGACGAGCCGCAGATTGGCCTGGATCATCTTGTTGCGCGCTTCGGCGGCGGCGCGCTGCATCTGCTCGTATTCGCTAGGGCCGATCTCGCCGGCGGAGAATTTCTGCTCACCCGCGGCGGCGGCTTGGATGATCGTGCCGAGCTCGCGCTCCTCCTCGGCGGTGAGCAGCGCGTAATGCTTGATCTCGCGCAGGTAGTCGCCGAGAACTGAGTTGAGCTTGGACGCCATATTACCCATTCCCCCGAACACGTCGGTCGGACAAATTATCCAGCTTGCCGAGCTTTGCGCCCGACTTCGCTTCGCCCTGCGTGGTATCGGTTCGACAACGCCTTCGAATCACCGGGGGAGACTATACCGTCGCGTCGCGGCGTCCACCATTGATTTATCGGATAGACGTTCGAATTGCACTGCGGGTGTCGAGTCGGCGCGAGCGTGCTCCGTCGCGGGCGTCGTCAGCCGGGTCTCAAGATCAGACAATCTCGGGCACGCGCGCGGCGCGCGACACGTCCGAAAAACGAATCGCGTAGAGGTGGACAGCGTAACAATGAAAAAAACAACCGGCGGGATGTTACTCCCGCCGGCCGTAAAGCCAATCTACGTTGGCAGAGGATGTAAAGCCGGGACCCCGCCAGGAAGTTGCTGGGCTCTCACTTCCAGTTCGACGAGGTCCCTGCCACGGTTCGGGGGATGTTCAAAAAGCACCATGAACATCACCAGAAATCGGCCCGAGTGAGACACGCGGACCGTTGCTGTGAACGAGTTGCCGGGCTCCCATTCGGAACTCGTCCGCCAGACAATTCGCGTTGCTTGCAACTGCCATGCCACACGCATCGCCGCCACGCGTTTTCGGTCCGCGCGCGTGCAAGTGTCGATTCTGATGCAGCTAATGCGCTTGCGGGCGATCCGTATGCACGAAGCCAATGCGCAGTGGTGGGCGGGTAAAGCGCGGGGTGGGAAATGCGAGTGGGTAACGAGTACCCACTTGCCGCGCGCGCCCTGCAACTAAGGTTGTACGCAGCGCAGCGCGGCGCTCGGCTCGATCCCATTTGGAAACGTCCAAGGACTGCCGTCGCTATCGTTCACGCTTCCGCCGCAATCGTTTGCAATCACGCGAATCGCAATCACGCGACCACCGCGCGTCCATCGAATCTCCTGAAAATCAGGGCCGGCAGTGCTCACCAACTCGCCCGCATCGCCCGCCGCATCGGCATTGATCACAATCGCGTGTGCGAATACGTGTTCGCGTGCAGCGCTGGCCGGCTCGATCTCAATTCTTCCCCAACGGGCCTCGCCCAGCACCGTCGGCGACGTGCGCGGCTGCTTGCCGACGCGATACCACGCATTCTGAGCCGTCACGCGGCTCGTCGGATTGATGATCCTTTCGAAACCATCGGCATCACCGCCGACATAGCTCAGTGATGCGTCACCGTCAGCGGCGATTCGCGTCGCCGGTCCGCCGACGATTGCGACCTTTCGCTCGGCGGGCAAAATCGGAAAAAAACGGGCGTTACCGCCGCGCTCGCTCCAGCGCATCGACTCAGCATTGGTCGGCCGCCATACGCCGCCGCGCTCACTGCTGCCCATCGCGCGATCGTTCGCGGAAAGTGCGCAGCCGTCGATCGCGGGCGGTGCCGGAATGTTCAGCACCCACGTCGGCATCACGCGCCGATCGGTCAACTCGACGCGATCAACGATGACGAGCAGCCCCGCCGCGTGAAACACAAATTCGCGCCGATATCGGGCCACATCGCGCGCGTCATACGCACCGCTTAGGTCAATCACGACATAGCCCACGTCTTCGCGCGTACCTGCCGCGAGTACGCGACTCGTCTCGCGCGCACTGCCCGGCTGCGAAAAATCGAGCGTCGGCGGTTCGAGCGGCACCTGTCCGCCGAGCGTGAGATATCGCTTGCCACGCCAGTGCATGGCCCGCGTCGGCTCCCAGAAGTTCATGCAGTTGTGCGCGATCGTGCCGCTGAGAAACTGCTCAAAGTCGAACGCCTCGCGCTCGCGGCCCAGTCGCATTTGCCCGCCGCGGCTCGTGCTCGCATCGCGCACAATGTCCTCCGCCGCATCGACGATCAAATTCCCGCCGCAACGCACGAGAAAATGCCCGGCGTCGTAGTGCTGTCGCGTGCGCAGATACCGCTGCCCCGCGTCGCACCAGATTGTGATCGGCAACTCGCTCGACGCGCCGCGAAAGACCACCGCACCATCGAGATTCCGCATTGGCGGCAATTGTGCGACGTCGGCCACCGGGACATCGTTCAGCGGAAATGCGATCGGCACCCAGCGCCACAAATCGCGGCCCAGTGCGCCGAGTTCTTTCGATGATCCATCGCTCGCAAAAACGCGCGACGCAACCCACGCCGCACTGCCATCGCGCGTGCGCGTCGCGTGCAGGTGCGCCGTCAGCGGCTGCATGCCGGCCCACTCGCGCCGCGGCAGCGGCGCGGCGCTGTCGCCGTCGTCGCGCACAAACTGGGCGTCGAATCGTGCATCCGCCGTGAACAGATAGTGTTCGAGCATACGCGCCGCCCGCTCGCCGTGACGCTCCCATTGCGGCTCGCCCAGAATTAGCCCGGCGATCTCGATGATCATCGCCGCGTCGCACTCTTCCTCGGCTGCGCTGGCGGGGCTGCTGGGAATGCCGCCGCGCATTGCGAGATAGTTGGGCAGCGCCCGTTCGATCCATGCCTTACCGGCATCGAGAATCGCCTTTCGATACGACACCCAGCTCGGCGAACTTTCGTCCGTTTCGTCAAACAGCGCCGCCGCGAGCAGCAACGTCAGCCGTTCGCGAAACGCACGATGATCGATCGGACTGTCGCTCGGTCGCAGCGGCCTGTTGTGCTCGCGCAGGTTGAGCAGGAAATCGCGCCGCGCCGCGGGGTCGATCGCCGTCCAGCACCAATCGAGCGTGATGACGAGTTCGAGCGCGTCGTCGCCCAGCACCGGCGGTCGCCGCAGCGCCGCAGCGATCAGCTTCATCCGTTTCGGATCGTGTGCATCGGTCGGCGCAACCAGGTGCATAAACGCGGCGGCGATCAACTCGCCGGGAATCGTCTCATCATCATCGTCCGCACCGCTCACGAGCGCTTCGAGCGCCGGGATCGTGGCCGACCGCACGGCTCGGTAGTCGTCGGCCGCCCAGCCATGCCGGCCCCACTCGGCCACGTTCGCCGGTTCGCTGAGGCCGCAGGCATGGCGCAAACGCGGCACGTCGTCGGTGCTCACTAGAAAACGCGGATGCGTCGCAGCGCCGACCGAGACGGTCAGTAGCAGTGCGATGCCCAAAGCGACCGATCGAAGTATCATCTTACCCACCACCATGAATGAACGCGACATCATAGCGGCGGACTACCAGCGACATGTGATCGACGCCGTGCGCGTCGAGCCGGACGCGATCGTCATCACCTATGCGTCGAAAATCTTCGGCGGCATCATGCCAGAACTGCTCGCGGCCGGCGTCGCCGATGCGATTCGCCCCGGAGCCGAAATCTACGTTCGCACGCATACGGTCGAAACCGGCTGGCCGGGCCAGGTCGCGCACATGATTCTGCGCTGGAACGGCCCCGAGGAATGGGCGGAGCTGTACAGCAATATGTAGTGGGCGGTTCGCGGTCGCAAGTGGCGCTCGGCTCTCGTGACGGTATCGCGCCAGCGATCCGAACGCGAAGCGCAAGCGAGTGAACGCAAGCGCGTGAACGCGAGCGGTAGCGAGCCGCATCCGAACCCCGAGCGCGAGCGAGTGGGGTAAGCCGCGTAGTAGAACGGCGCTCTACATACGGCGACGTCGCCACTTCGACGTGTTGCTCCGTGGCGCGCGGGGCTTCGATCACGCAATGCAGTTGCGAACTGATGGTTTACTGATCACGTCGTCAGCCGCTCGCACGCCTCGCGATACTTCGCCAGCGTTCGTTCGATCACGTCCGCCGGGATCGGCGGCGGGGGCGGTTGCTTCTGCCAAGTGAGCGTTTCGAGATAGTCGCGCAAAAATTGTTTGTCATAGCTCGGCGGATTCGTGCCCGGCTTCCAGCCGTCGGCGGGCCAGAAGCGCGACGAGTCGGGCGTCAGGGCTTCGTCGATCAAAATCAGCTCGGTGCGCTCCGGACCGACGTAGAGGCCGAACTCGAATTTGGTGTCGGCGATGATGATCCCCCGCGCCGCGGCGTGGGCAGCGGCCTGGGCGTAGATCGCGAGCGAGCGATCTCGTGCGTCGGTCATCAGCCGACGGCCATAGTCGCGATCAAACGAGACGACTTGGGCCATCATCGCCGGGAACCATGTCGGGCTCATCCGCGGCATCGGGTCGTGCACGATTTCACACGCCCGCTCAAACGAAATCGGCTCATCATGCCCGCTCGCGGCCTTGGTGCTCGGCGTGAAAATCGGCTCGGGCAGTTTGTCGGCCAGCCGCAATCCCGCCGGCAGCTTGACGCCGCTGATCGCGCCGCACTGCTGATACTCCTTCCAGCCGCCGCCGACGATATAGCCGCGCACCACGCACTCGATCGGCAGGACGACCGCCTTCTTGACCACCATCGCGCGGCCGTCGAGCTGCTCGGAAAATTTTTCGTATCCGGGCGGCACACGATCGCGAGCGACCACATATTCGAGATGGTGCGGCGAACACGCGGGCAGCGTTTCGAGCCAAAAACGCGACATTTGCGTCAGCAATCGGCCCTTGCCCGGCACCGGGTCGTCCATCACCACGTCGAAGGCCGAGATGCGATCGCTGGCAACGATCATCAGCCGATCGCCAAGGTCATAAATGTCGCGCACTTTGCCGCGTGCTTTGAGGCCCGGCATGTCTGTGTATCGAACGGCGTCGCTCACGGCTGCTCCTCGCTCGGGCGGCTGGTTGGGGTGATGGGTTGCGAACTTGGCTGTGTTGCATGCGCTGTCGTCGGTTGCGACGCGGCGAGTCGTCGGGCCTCGATCAGCGTCGGGTCGCTTTCGTCGTCGATCGCGCCGAGTTGCGTAAAGCCGGTCATCGCGCGGACATGCGCGGCGAGCGCGGTGAGTTGGTCGCGAAGGACGATCAACTTGCCGCGCAGCGATGCGTCGGTTCGGACGTGCGAGTCAAATCGCAATCGCGCCGCGACCGCCGCGGCGGCAAGTCGCGTCTTGCGGACCATCTCGGGCGCGTCCTGGCGTAATCCTGTGTAGGCCGACGGCTCAGCGGCCCAGCTTGCGACGCTGCGCCCGGCGAACAGGGCGTCGACGTTTTCGGTTTGCAGTTTCTCGAGCAGAGCCGCCATCGCGAGTGCCTCGAACGGCGAAACATACTGCAAATGGAAAAGCCGCCCGTGACTGCCGCGCAGCGCCACGTTCAAACGCGTTTGCGCGAGCAGTTGGTCGAGCGCTATGCCGCGAGCCGCCCGCGAAATCTCACTCAGCGATTCCAACGATTTGTGATCGCTGCCGCCGACGAGTCGTTGCAACGCGCGCAGCGCTGCCGCGTGATCCTGATCATCGAGCAGCTCGAGCGCCTCGCGCAGAATTTGCTCGGCGTCACGCATTTCGAGTTTTCGCCCGTCCGCCGCAGGCGACAGCTCGACGCGCGCCACATCCTCGGGCGGGGCGTCGACGGCACTCCGCTCGACTCGAATCACCTCGCTGCGCGCGAATCGACGGAGCATCGTCGCACCGCCGGCTTTCAGTCGAACACGGAACAGAATCTCAGTTTCGGTCTCTTGTTCGAGCATTCCGTAGTGGCGGTCGCCGTCGCGCAGGTGCAAAATGTCCGCCTGCGCCATCGGCACGCACGCCGACAGCAAGGCGGCCAGCACGATGGCGGCGAGAGCGCGAGCGGCGCGAGCGTTCGGCGAAAACGACATGGCGCGATTATAGAGGCATGATGTCAGCCAACAACGAAGCGGCAAAGACCTTGCGAATCGGCCTGATCGCGTCGGGCGAATCGGTCGAGCGGTTGCGAGCCGCGATCGGCGCGTGCGGCGATGTCACGCTCGCGGCGCAGGCCGGCGTGCCACAGAGCGCCGCCGACCCGAGCGCCGAGTGGTTCGACGATCGCCGCGTGCTCATCGCACAGTCGTCGGTCGACGCGGTGGTTCTGTCAGTTTCGCCGCGTGTGGACACTGAATTGAGCGTCGTCGCAGCCGAACACGGCAAGCATGTGTTTCGCGTTCCGCCGCTGGGTCGCAATTTCGCCGACGCGGTGGAAGTGGTGCGCCGGATTCGCGCGGCGGGTGTCGTGCTGCGCGCCGTCTCAGCTTGGGAGCCGCGCAGCGCGACCGTTCGTAGCGTGCTGGAGCGGGCCGACGGGTTTCGCGCAATTCTCAGCGAAGCGCAGGTGAGTGCCCGCGGGCCGGCGTTGCAGTCGCCGTGGTCGAACATGGTGGAATCGGGCGGCGGCGTGCTGCTCTGCGATGGTTACGCGCTGCTCGAATCGATCATCGCCCTGCGCGACCTGCCCGAGAGCGTGCATGCCGACGTGGGTCGATGTCGCGGCCTGGGCAGCGGCACGCCGCGCGAGACGGAAGATTTCGTCGCCGCCGTGCTGCGCTATGAGGGCGGTGGGGCGGCAGCGGTGCGCGTGGCGTGGGATCTGGGGCCGACCGAATCGCGCGTGATCCACCACGGCGCGAGCGCGTCGCTTGTGGTTGACGATGCCGGAGTCGGCGTTCTGGCGGCGGATTTTCAGGAGTCGCAGCGTCGAACGTTCGATGGCGACGACCTGGCGAGCGAGCTGCAGCAGTTCGTGCGCGACGCGCGAACGCCGGCGGCGGTGCGCGGCCCGGATGATTCGACCGAGCGGCACGTCGCAGTGTCGGCGGTGATCGAGGCGATCTACCTGTCGGCCCGAACGGGCCAGCCGGAAATACCGCGCAAGCTGTTCGAGGTGCAGGGCTGGGCGGAGCGTGTGCGATGAGCCGCGCGTTGATTCAAACGTGTGCGGTCGCTCTGCTCGCGGTCGCACTGATGCCCGCCGTTGGCTGCGCGCCCCCCGGAGCGAGCGGCCTCGCCGTCTGGGCCGTGTCCGACACGCGCGAGCTGACGCCCGACAGCGAACCGTTGCCCGAGAACGAGGTCTATTCGGCAACCGGTCGCAACATTCGCCTGACAGCAGCGATCAACGAGACCGTCGCGTTTCAACTGGGTGTTCGGGCGCTCAGCTCGACCGCCGCCTCCGGCCCGCTCGATGTAAGCGTTTCCGATTTCTCCGGTCCAGGCGGCGGGTTGCGAGCAGCGCAGGTCATTAGCCTGTCGCGTGCCCAATACGTTCTCGCACAGCAATTTCGCTCGTGGTACCCGGCTCATACGGGCCGATCGGCGACGCCGCGGCTCGTGGCGGACATGCTCATACCCTGGAACGCACCGCGCGGCGGCGGGCCGCTGACGCTCGAAGGCTCGCAGTGCGGCGTGATCTGGGTCGATCTGTTCGTGCCGCCGACAACCGCGCCGGGCGAGTATCGCGCGACGATTGAGCTGACCGACACACGGGCCAAGACGAGCGCGTATCGCGGCGAGATCACGCTCCGCGTGCGCCCGGTCGCACTGCCGAGCGAACGCACGTTTCCGGTCCTGTGCCGTGTCGATGTGCGGCCGCTGCTGGCGATGCACCTGAACTGGCCAATCGACACGGTCGAAGAAACGCGGCTTCTGCCGGATGTGCCCGCCCATCAGTGCGCGATTCGCCTGCTCGAAGGCACGATGCGGCTACTGCATTCGCATCGCACAACACCGATGCCGGCGAACTGCTATCCAAAGTATCGCATCACGAATGAACGCGCGGTCGAAATCGACTGGGCGGCGTATGACGCGCTGATGCAGCGCTGGCTCGACGGCAGCGCGCTGCCCGATCGCGTGCCGATCGAGCGTTGGATGGTGCCGATTTCGATGGACTATCCCGCGCCGCCGCGCGGCGTCGGTATCGAGTCGCCGCGCGTTGCACGGCTGATGGCGGCGTATCTGGCCGAGTGCAAGCGGCACTTCGAACAGCGCGGTTGGGGCGATCGTGCGATCGTGCAATTGGAACCGCCGGGTGACCTGACGGCTGAGCGCGTGGAGCGAGTGCGCCGCGCGACGGCGATCCTCGCGCAGAGTGAAGCGCGATTCCCGTTGGTCGCACATCTGCCGGTACGCACGCTGCGCGGCCTCGGCTGGCAGTCGGCACCGACGATCGATCTCGCCGACGCACCGATCTGGGCACCGCCCGCGGATTGGTTCGAGCCGGAGGCGATGTTGCGCGCTCGCGGCGGCGGACAGGAGACATGGTTTGTGCCATCGACGCCGCCGTACAGTGGATCGCTGGCGATCGAGGCACTGCCGACCGACGCGCGTCAACTCGCGTGGCAGGCCGCGCGACACGGCGCGCAAGCGATCTGGATTCAGCATGCCGTCGCGATCGGTTTGCCGCGCGGAGCGCCGCCGACCGATGCTGCCTTGCATCGAAGTGACGACTGCCTCGTGTACCCCGGCGTTGAATTCGGAATTGTGGAATCGCCGATCGCATCGGCGCGGTTGAAGCGGTTGCGGCGCGGAATTCAAGACGCCGAGATGTTGCGACTTCTCGACGAGCGGGGCGGCGCGCGGCTGGCGCAGCGCGCGACGGAGCAGCTTGTCCGCTGGGCGTTCACCGATGCGGCGGGTGCGAATCTGCTCGCGACGCACGCCACCGGCTGGAGCCAGGATCCGTACGCATATTGGCTGGCGCGCGAGCTGCTGCTCAGCGAGCTGTCGAGCGATGACAAGCTGGCTCGCGGCGAATCGGAAGAGACGGTTCGACTGCTTGCCGACTGGGGTCGGCTGATGTCGCAGAACGATCGCGTCGGCATCGAAGTGGACGGCGTGCGGCTCGAATCGGGCGATTCGCAGCTACTCGGCAGCGTGCGCATGACCGTGAGCAACGCGACGCCGCGAGCGCTGACCGGGCGCGTGAGTCTGCCCGTGCTGCCGTCGGGTTGGTCGCAGAAGGCCGGCGTTCCGATCGCGGTGCAGCCCGGCGGACGGGCGATGCCGCTGATCGAGTTGTCGCTGGCGAGCCTGACGTACAACACGGGTGGCGTCTATCCGTTTGCGGTTGTGTTGCAAACCGACGAGTTGGGCGACGTTGAGGCGCAGGGAAGATTGGCGATCGCCGCTTGTCCGACGGTCGAGCGCGCGCCGATCGTCGATGGCTCGCTCGCCGACTGGGAACCGACGACCAGCAATACGCTCGGCGACTTCAAACTGGTGCGCGGCGATGGCGCGACCTCCGCGCGAACGCCGACCTGCGCGACGCAGTCGTTTTTCTGTACCGATGAACAGCGCCTGTACGCGGCGGTGATCTGTGCGCTGCCGAGCGAGGAGCGCCCGTCGTGGCAGTCGAACAACGTGGTGCCGATCGACGGCAGCGTGCCGTGGGGTCAGGATGTGGTCGAGATCCTGCTTAGCCCGCGAAATGTGCAGGCCGGGTCGGGCGGCGACATTTTTGTGCTGCAAATCAAGCCCAGCGGCGTGGTGATCGGTCGCAAGGGCAGCCTGACCGATCCGCCGATGAACGCGAGCACGCCGTGGCAGCACGGGGCGGAAGTGTCGGTGACGACGCGCGGCGGGGCGTGGATCGTGGAAGCGTCGATCCCGCTCAGCGCGCTGGATGCGTCGGCATTGTCGAGTCGCATCTGGGGCGCGAACGTCACGCGGCTGGACGCGAAGCGCGGCGAGTATTCCTCGTGGTCGGGGGCGCGCGGGACGTGCTACCTGCCGGAACGACTGGGGAATCTGATCTTCGCCCGGCCTTGAAGAAGATGAACCACAGAGGCACAGAGACACAGAGACACAGAGAAGCACAGAGAAGAGGGTATTGTGTGTCGTGATCGCACAGGTGTTACTTGGTCGATAGCGTTCGCCAAGAACTAAAGGAACTAGATTCTCGTTTCTCTGTGCTTCTCTGTGTCTCGGTGTCTCTATGGTTTCATTTGTGTTCCAGTGTGTTACTTCCCGCCGAACGCTTCCATCAGGCGGATCGCCGCTGGGCCGGCGAGGACGATGCCGAGCGCCGGGAAGATGAACAAGACCAGCGGGATCATGAGCTTCACTGCGGTCTTCTGGGCAGCTTCCTCGGCTTTCAGGCGGCGCTTCGAGCGCATCGACTCACCCTGATTTCGCAGGGCCTTCGAGATGCTCGTGCCGAAGCGCTCAGCTTGCAGAATGACCGAGACCATCGCTCGCATTTCATCGACGCCGCAGCGCGTGGACATATTGTCAAGTGCCTCGCTGCGCGGCAGCCCCATCTGCGATTCGCGCGTCGAAATTCGAAACTCTTCGGACACGTCGGGGTGTACGAGCGCCATTTCCTCGCCGACGCGTTTGATGCCCGCGTCGAGCGCCAGTCCCGACTCGACCGAGACGACCAGCAGATCGAGCACGTCGGGCAGGCCGCGACGGACGCGTTCCTGTCGTCCTTTGGTCACCGAGCCGAGCCACAAACCCGGCAGCATAAAGCCCAGACCCGCGCCCAGCGCGCCGGCACCCGCGATACCGCGAATGTCGTATCCCATTCCGGCGCAAATGCTGACGCCGGCGATCCCGAAGACGACCAGCAGTGCGGTCTTGCTGGCCAGGAAGACGGTTTGTGCGCCCTTTGCGCGATAGCCGGCCTGAATCAGCTTGGCGCGAAGCTGGGTCGTGTCCGCTTCGGACATGGGCATGATCAGTTTCGAAAGCATGGGCGTTGCTTTCTTGACGATCTGCTCGGTCGCGGTCTTTCGGGCTTTTTCCTTGATTTCGGCCAGCTCATCGACCGAGCGACGCCCCTCGAGACGTCGCTTCACCGCGTCGCGATTGTCCGCGCTCTTGGGCCAGACGCTGTAAGCGACCAGCCCGATCGACATAAGCACCAGCATGACGATGCTGATCAGGTCCATTGTTCAACCCTCGTGAGTGCCTAGTGGCTAGTGCCTAGTGCCTAGTGCCTAGGAAGAAACGAGCCGCATCTTCCACTAGGAACTATGCACTATACACTAGGCACTCTTCACACCTTGATATTCACGATCTTCTTGATCATCACCCAACCCATGATCATCGACACAACGGCGAACGTACCCATCATCTGGCCCGTCGGGTGAATTACCATCAGCATCGCATAGTCATAGTTGATCCGCAGCATCGCGCCGTAGACGAGCACCGGTAGTGCCAGCAGCACATAGCCCGACAGTCGCCCTTCGGCGGTGAGCGCCATCACCGTCTGGTGCAGCTTGATGCGGTCGCGAATGACGCTGCTGATTTTGTCCAAAACTTCAGCCAGATCACCGCCGGTCTGGCGTTGAATAAGCACCGCCGTGACGAAGAAGCGCACGTCCAGCACGTCCATGCGGTCGGCCAGATTCAGCAGCGCATCCTCGATTTTCAGACCGAGATTCTGTTCCTGAAACACGCGACCGAACTCGGTTCCGGCCGGTTCGGGGAGCTCCGCCGCCACCACCTGCATGCCCGACGCCAGTGAGTGACCGGCGCGCAGCGCCTGCCCGAGCAGCTCAAACACGTTCGGCAACTGATCCACGAATTTGAGAACGCGCTTGTGACGCTTGCGCACGAGATAGAACACCGGCAGCATGTACACCGCCGCCACCGCGCCCGCCGCACCCAGCAGCGGTACGCCGAGAACCAGCATGACCGCTGCAATGACGCACGCCGCGATCGTCTGATTGATAAGAAACTGCGACGCCGAGATGGTCAGATTCGCCTGGTCGAGCGTCTGCTGCAGCCGCCCAGTGAAGCTGAACTTGAGCAGTGCCTCGGCCAGCGCGCCCTCGATCTTTGGGCCGGTTTTGCGCAGTTGCTCCGCCGAGACGTTGCCGGCGGCGGTTTCAACGACCCGCCCGCGGCCCTTCAGGCGATCAGCGATCTTCTTTTTGGGTGCCTGCTTCAGGTCGCCTACCAGTTGCATCACACCATAGAGCGCGATCAGCGGGCCGACGATCATCAGCACCACCAGCAGCATGTCCGAGCCGGCTGCGAGAAGTAATGTATTCATGACACGCCTCCGCTGCGATCAAACGGCGCGACACATCCGCGAAAGCGGACGGCGCGGGACTTGCCGGATCGCGTTCGCGCCGGCTCATGGAAGCGCGTGCTCACGCCGGGCGGCGGAGTCGCGACGATTCGATTCGTTTGCTTGACGCGTTTCATGATTAGTAGTCCGACACCAACGTGCGCGGCTCAAACATTTGCGGCGACACCTTTGCGCCATGCTGCAGCAGTCGATCCATGAACAGCGGTCGCACGCCGGTGCAGTTGATGTGCCCGTGCGCCTTGCCGTCGGCGTCCACGCCGAGCTGCTCGAATTTGAACAAATCCTGCATGACCACGACGTCGCCTTCCATGCCCTGCACTTCGGTGATGGCGATGATTTTTCGCCGACCACCCGGTAGACGCGAAGCCTGCACGATCAGGTTCACCGCGCTGGCGAACTGCTGACGAATGGCCTTTTGCGGCAGCTCGAAGCCCGACATCATCACCATCGTCTCGACGCGCTGGACGGCGTCGCGCGTGTTGTTGGCGTGGATCGTGGTCATCGATCCGTCGTGACCGGTATTCATCGCCTGCAACATGTCGAGCGTTTCGCCGCCGCGACACTCACCAACCACGATGCGGTCCGGGCGCATACGCAGGGCATTGATCAGCAGATCGCGAATCGCGATGCGGCCCTTGCCTTCGAGGTTAGCCGGGCGGGTTTCCAGTCGCACAATGTGCGGCTGGCGCAGGGCCAATTCGGCGGCGTCCTCGATGGTCACGATACGTTCGTCCTCGGGAATGAAGGACGAGAGGTTGTTCAGCAGAGTCGTCTTACCCGAGCCCGTACCGCCGGCGACGATGATGTTCAGTCCGGCATGCACGCAGGCATGCAGAAATTCGACCATCTCCGGGGCGCAGCTCTTGTACTTGACGTAGTCGTCCCACGTGATCGGATCCTTGCCGAAGCGACGAATCGACATGCTCGCGCCGTCGAGAGCCAGCGGCGGAATGATCGCGTTGACGCGGCTGCCATCTTTCAGGCGCGCGTCGACCATCGGGCAGACTTCGTCGCAACGCCGGCCGAGCGGGCTGACGATCTTGTCGATGATGTGCAGCAGGTGCGCGTTGTCTTTGAACTTCACGTCGGTGAGCGTCAGCCGACCGCTCTTTTCGATGTACACCTGATGCGGGCCGTTGATCAGAATATCCGAGATTTTCGGGTCTTTGAGCAGCGTTTCGAGCGGGCCTAGGCCGAATGTCTCGTCGAGAATTTCCTGCGCGAGGCGCTGCCGCTCGGTCAGGTTGAGCAGCGTGTTCTCTTCTTCGCAAAGGGCGACGACGACCTGCTTGACCTGATCGCGCACCTCTTCGTTGGCGTCGTTGCCGAGCTTGCCCATATCGAGCTGGTCCACCAACTTGCGGTGGATGCTCGTCTTCAGGTCGTGGAATTTCTTGGTGCGCTCGTCGGCCATCTTGTCGGAGATTTTGGACGCGGCGACCTGCACGGGTTTGCTGTTGCTGCCGCCGTGGCCTCCCGCGGCGGGCGGCGGCGGCGGAGTTGTCGCGGTCGCTGTTGGCGCGTCGGGCTTGGGCGGCGGCGCGGTGCCAGCAGACGGCTTAGCCGGTGGCGGTGGTGGTGTAGCGACCGCGGTACCCGCGCCGTTGTCGGGCGCGGGTGCTGATTTCTTGGTGAACAGTCCCATGCGAACTCCTCCATCCGGTCAGCTACTTGGCCCCGGCGAAAATCGAAAATAGGCCGCTTTTCTTCGGTTCGGGCGGCGATGCGTCGGCGGTCGCGCCGGCGTCGTTGCCGCCGGCGAGCGACTGCGCGATCTTGCGATACGCTTCGCGCAGTTTGGATTTCGGCGCGTTCAGCATCAGCGGCGCGCCCATGTTCACTGCCGCCGCGCTGGTCTTCCAATCGTCCATGATCACATAGTCGATCTTGCGCTTCAGCGTGGTTTCGACATCCGCCTGCTCGAGGAAACCCGCGTCGCGCCCGTGTCGGTTGCAGACCAGCCGCACACGCGACGTGCCATAGCCGGTGTTCGACAACTCGCGCATGATGCGATCCGCGAAGCGCACCGACGGCACCATCAGTTGCAGCACGAGCAGCTGCGCATCGGCCATGTCAAAGATCGCGCGCGCCGTCGGATCGAACCGCGCCGGCAGATCGACGACCACAAAGTCATAGTGCTCTTGCAGTGCGCTGAGCGCCGCGGCGCACTGGCCGGCGCTGATCCGCTCGGCCTGCGAGAATTCCGCCGGCCGCGCGAGAACGTGCGGGCCGCACTGGTGCTTGACCATCGCCCGCTCGATCATCTGCACGTCGATGTGCTCGGGCGATTCGCACAGCTCGGCGATCGTGTACGTCGGCTGCGCATCGAGCTGCATCGCGATCTGCCCGAGGCGAAAGTCCATGTCCACGACGGCGACGCGCGGCTTCTGGTCCGGGTTCGGCTGACCCTCCCACTGCTCGACTTGCGCAAGCTCGACCGCCAGATTGCTGGCGAGTTGCGTCGCGCCCACGCCGCCGACTGTGCCCAGCACGGTGAACAGCCGGCCAAGTCGCCGTCCCTCTTCGATCGCCTCGGTGCCGACGCGATGAAGCAGTTCGTGCAGGCGCTCGGGCGGAAACGGCTTCCACAGCAGCTCACGCATACCGGCCCGCATGGCGCGCATCACCAGCTCGGCGTCTTTGTCCTCGGTCATGCCGATCGCGACGATGCGTTCCTTGCGCGCTTCGATCAGCGGGGCGACGACGTCCATGATCACGGCCGGAGCCGGGTCGAGGTGGACGAGGAGTAATTCGGCGGGGAACTGGTCCAGTGCCTGAGCCAGCAGGGCGGGTTCGTCGATCTCGGCGACGATCTTGACGCCGTCGACCGCGAGCAGAACGGCGCGCAACTCGGGCGCGACGTCTTCGTCGGTGTTGAGAACAATGACTCGAATGTTGCGTCCCACGGCAGTAGTCCCCACACGCTTTCGGTCACGTGTCGAAGCGGCTCATTGGACGGTTGGAAGCTGTCCGAGCCGCGTCGTCTTCGCGAGTCGTACGTCCGTCGGCGACCTTCAATCGCCGACGGACGCTCGCTCGTTATTGCACATCGCTATTCGATGAGCTGCACAGGGCGTTTGCCGCCGAGCTGGCGGAAAATGTCCTGTAGCTGCTCGGTGTATTCCTCCGGATTGCCGGCGGCATAAAACTCGATGCCGCCGCCAATGGCCGCGATTTCCTGCATCAGCGCGCGATCAGCATTCACGCCGACGCTGACGGTATAGATGCGCCAACCCAGGTCGGCGCACTGCTGCGCCTTGTCGAGTGCGAAGCTGGTCGCGCCCGCGGCACCGTCACCGACGTAGGTGCCGGTCTCGTCGACGTTCGGCAGCCCGTCCGACATCAAAATGATCATCTTTTTGGCATTCGACCGTGCGCGGGCGCTGGTCAGCTCGGTGATCGCCTGCGACAGGCCGCAACCGATGCAGGTCGTGCTGTCGTAATGCGCCGCCTGACGCGAGTAGAGCTGCGTCGGGACGTTGTCGAGATCGGCCGTCAAATTCACCTCATGGCGAGAGGTCTGCGCGAAGATTTCGAGCGACAGATGGTCGAGCGAATCTTGATCCTGAATCGTGTCGGCCAACGTCTGCACGGCGTCCTTGACCGGGCGCAGCGGCAATTCCGGCGTCGCCCACAGGACGTTGGTCTGCGCAAAGCGCGGATAGTTGATCAGCAGAAAGTCGGTGTACGTCTTCAGGCCGTAGCGATAGCGCAACACCGAATTGTCGTTGCTGCTGCTGTTGTACCAGCTGTTGCTCTGAACGAAATCGATGTAGTTGCTCCACGTCCAACCCGTGCGGTACGACGGATAGGAGCTCCACACCAACTCGCCCGAATCGATCGTCGTGTTGCCGTTGGTTCCCGGCGTTCCCGGCGGATACAGGCCGCCCGCGCGACCGCTCTTCCACGTCGCGAGGCCGAGCATGACGGCGCAGCGGCCGCGCCAGTGCGTGGTGTTGCCGCCGTCGAGGCTACCGCCCATGATGATCGTGCGTTCGCCGCTGCTATAGCCGACGCCGGTCAGATAGGTCGTGATCGACGAAGCCGTTTGCGTGTAACTCTTGCGAATGTAGAGCAAACCCGGATCTGACGACGCCGAATATCCGCCGGGAATCAGCGCCGAACCCCAATTCGTCATGGCACCGACCGACGGACCCGTGTCGCCGGCATATTCGGTCTCGGTTTCCGCGCCGGGCATATACGGACGGCTCGGCTCGGGGCCGTTCAGCGCCGCCCAAATGTCGCGCAGATTGCTCGCGCCGCCGTCATCGCGGTTCCAGTTGATCGACGTGCTGTCCCAGGTCATCGAACCCGAGAGGTCGATCACCACCGCGATGTCGCGCGGCACAAGCACGGCCGCCGCGCGAGCGCGCAACGCCCGCGACTCGTGGCCGAGCAATTTGGCAAAGCTCAGATTCACCGGACCGCCGGCCGACGACGAATCGCGTCGCAGCGTGACCCGCACGGAGTCATAGTTCGCGGTCGTGCTCTGGAATTCATAGCGACCGTTGCCGTTGAGCACGGCTTTGCCCAGCTCGACATCGCTGTCGCTGTTCACGCCGTTCTCGTGCATCATCACGAGATTCCTGCGTGCGTAGTCGTCGGCGACAGAGAACGCGACCTGCTCGGCTTCCTGATCGTTGCCGATCATCAACTCTTCCGCCGCGGCCAGCGCGGCGGCGTCGGCGGCGCGCTGCAACTCGGCCTGCGCCGCGTACAGCGAACCGATGTCCACGGCCAAAGCCGCGAACCCGATCAGGACGGTCAACGAAATCGCCATAAACACCGTCACGGCAGCGCGACGACGTTTCTGGACTGGTCCGATGCGCTTACGATTCATCGCGACACCTCCGGCCTGCCCCATTCCCCGGTACTTCACATCCCACCCCTGTTTCGCCCCTGCACAGTTCGCACTAATGCATCGGTCCGAAGCACGCGCGGCTTTGTCACCGCATGCGCTTCGGACCGACCTGGCGGACCGTCAGATTTTTCACACTCATCGGACGCGCCGCTTTCGCGTGCCTCGCCGATGCTTGAGTTTGATTCCAACGCGCTGTCTAGTTGCCTTCCTCGCCGCCCGCCGGACCGATCGGCCCGCGCAACTTCATCGCCGCCGACTCGCCGTACAGATCGCCCGGCTTCACCGGCCACGAGTTGTTCACCCGCGGCTGGAGCGTCGGGAGCTTCTGCTCGGTCTGCCCATCCAGCGCACCCAGCATGAATAGTTCAAAATCATTGGGCGCGACGTAGTTGGCTCCCGGAACATAAGTGACCTGGTCCGAAGAAACAGGCTCCACCATTTCCGGAGTCACGAGCACCACCAATTCACTTTCGTCCGATTGAAAATCGACCGACCGAAAAAGCGCGCCCAGCACCGGAATATCGCCCAAGCCCGGCACCGATCGCGTCACGGCTCGCACGCGCTCATTGAGCAATCCGCCGATCGCCAGCGTCTCGCCACTGCCCAGCTCGACCACGGTTTCAATTCGCCGCGTCGAAAAACCCGGCACCGAGATGCCGCCAAACGTCACCGAATTCGCAAAGTCCGGCTCGCTCACTTCCGGCGCGACCGTCAGCCGAATCTTGTCCTCGCTCAGCACTGCCGGCAGGAAGTTCAGCCGCACGCCGAACTCTTTGTATTCGATCTTGATGCTGTCGTCGGTGGTAATTGGAATGGGCACTTCGCCGCCGGCCAGAAACGTCGCCTTTTGGCCGTTTACGGCGACCAAATTCGGCTCGGCCAAGACGCGCAGCAGGCCGTTCTCGCGCAGGGCTTGCACAAAAACCTGCAACTGCCCGCGCGGGAAGCCGAAGCTCATCGTGGTGTTGCCCGTGATCGGGATGCCGTCGGTACCTGTCAGGAACGGCACATTCTGCGTGATGTCCGCGCTACCCGCCGCGCCGATGTTCGTCGGGTTGATCTGATTGAGGTTGTTCACGAAGAAGGCGTCGCGGAAGTTTTCGCCGCCCAGCCAGCCGTTGAAGCCCATCTGCCGCGTGGCGCTGCGATTCACTTCGGCGACGGTGCAGCGAAGCAGGATCTGGTGGACGCCGACGACTTTCATCTGGTTGATGATCGACTTGCTGAACACGCCGGCAATCTGCAGAACGCGCTCGGCGTCGGCTGCGCTGGGAACGTCGCCGGTCAACACGACCGAGTCGAGCAGCGCGTGTGCCTTGATCTTGGCCCGCGGCACGGCCGAGCGAACGCTCGCCACGAGCCGCTCCAGCTCGATGTCAATCGCCACGTCAAAGACGCGCTGATTGCCGTCGGCCAGGAACACGATGAGCTGCGTCGTGCCGAACGATTTGCCGGTGACGAGTATCTGTTGCGGCGTGATCGCGCTGACTTCGGCGAATTCAGGCTTGGCGAGTCGCACTTCGCGAACCGCCGCGCTGAAATCCACCAGCACGCTCTTGTTCACCGGCACGCGGATCAGCGTGCCTTCGGCTTGAACATCCTTGACCGAGATTTTCACGTCGGGTGCGTTCGCGACGGTACTCGCGGGATTCTGTGCGAAAGCAAGCGGGCCGACCCCCATGAAGAGGCCGACCGCCGCTACGCGCCATCCTGATGCGATCGTCACATCCGTGCTGCGCTGCCAAATCATCCCACAAGCTCCTTGGGCTCTTCCGAGTTCGATTCGGGTTCCGCCGGCGGCGGGTCCGATTCTTCATCGGTTGAATCGGACGGTCGAGCTTTGGACTTGCGTTTCGGTTCATCCTGAAAAATATTCGGGCCGTCGACCGAGATCTCGACCGGCTGCTGTTTGTTGTCCGGCCGCCAGCCGAACGTGCGCTGTTCCGAGCCGTTGTAAATGACCATCACCCAGTCGAACTTCGGTTCCGGCATCGGCTCAGGTTCCGGCTTGGGTGCCTCGGCGACGGGCTGGCTGGCCGGGGCGTCGGTTTTGCGCTCAAACCAGCCGGCGATCGTGTCGAGCAGGCCGGGCTTGGCCTCGCCCTCGGCGACAGGCTCTTCCGGCTGGCCCAGCACCTGCGCCTCTTTGGTCGAGTCGGTCTTGCCGCGCGCGACTTCGTCGCCATTGTTGCGCATCGAGAGCTTGATCTCGCCGCGCTGCTCGGCCAGGTGCAGCGTGGGCACTTGATCGGGCTTGACCAGCAGGGTGACCGCGCGGGCCGCCTTTTCCTTGGTGGTCGATTTCTTCTTCGGGTCGGCTTTGGGGTCGCTGGCGGCGGGCTTTTCCGGTGCGAGCCGCGCGCCGACGGCGGCGACCTGCACGTTCTCGATGATCGTGCGGGCGACGGTTTCGTTTTTGCCACCGATTTTCAAATTGAAATAGCCGACCACGTCCACGCGACAACCCGGCTCGAGGTGATTGTCCACGCCCGAGCTTTCATCGATCTTCAGCGCCACCGCGCGTAGCCCCGCAGGCACATACACGCCCGCCTTCACGCCCTCGGCCAGCAGCGAGCTGTCGAGAATCGGCAGGCCGGCAGTCAGGCCGGTGTGCGGCACGCGACCGACGATTTGCTTGGCATCGACCAGCGCGTTCTTGGGCGCAAATTCCGCCGGGAATTTCATCGGCTTGAGATTGACTTCGCTGACCGCGACGCCGCGCGGCACGTCCTCGGTCACCGTGAAGACCTGCACAGTCTTGGTGGTCGACGCGCGGGCTTTCTGCACATAGTCAAAGCCGAGCTTGGCGGCCAGACCGGCGATGCACAGACCGACGATCAGCGGGATCATTGCCTTCGGGTTCATCGTGTTTTCCCCAGGTCGTTTTCGAACCGCGATCGGTTCGGATGCAAGTTCATGACAAGCCGTCGGGCTCCCCACCCATAGGAGCCCGTCGGATACATCGTGCCAAGTTGCCCGCGACTCAAAGAGCGCGGCGTTGCGGGTTTACATTCCCTCGCGCCGCATCGAAGCCGTTCCCTCGATCGTGCCGCTGGTCCATCCGAAAAAATTACCCACCAGCGATACCGACGAGCGCGGCGCCGTAATCAGCACCGTCACGGTCGGGTCTTCCTCGGTCGGCTCGGTCACCGTTACCGTGGAAATGTCGTCGATTCCGAGCGGCTCGAGAAATTGCATCGTCCGCTCTTCCACTTCGTCGCCCGTCACCGAAGGCAGCGCCCCCAGTCGCGCGCCCTCGCGGGCTGCGTTCACCATCGTGTGACGCACGGTGAACAGCCACCCGAATTCAATGATGCCGAACAGAATCGAAAACATCACCGGCGAGATCACGGCCATTTCGACCGCTACCGCCGCGCGTCGATTGCGCGAGCTTTTCAATCGTCTCATGCCAACCAGCCTCCCGCGTAATAAGTCAGCAGCACGCCGATGGTTCCCGCGGTGAGCGGAACGCCATACGGCAGGAGCTGACTGGTGTTACCGAAGGTTCGGGCGCCCCCGTATTCGCCGAAAGCCGTGTCCACACGTCGCATCTTCACCATGATCGTCTGCATATTCAGCATCGCATGCGCCGTGCGGCCCGTGCTGGTGATCATGATGATCGCCACCACGCCGCCGATCACTGCGCCGACCGCAAAGCTAACGAAGGTGAGCCACGGGCCGATCCAGCAACCGATGGCCATCATGAGTTTCACGTCGCCCGCACCCATTCCGTGCATCATCCAGGGCAGAATCAGCACCGCGAAGCCGACCCCAAGTCCCTGGAGGCCGGCGTTCACGCCCGACAGCCCGAAAAAGCTTGCCTGTGCCGCCAGACCGGCGACGGCGATCAGCGCGTTGAGCCAGTTGGGCACGCGCCGCTCGGCGTAGTCGATCCATGAAGCATACAAAATCCCTGGAATCAGCAGCG
>JBJXFK010000165.1:0-17169 GCA_046155505.1 Phycisphaerae bacterium | reverse complement strand
GGTCGCGGCGTGGGAGAAGGGCCGTAACGCGCGAAAGTCGCGGATCGATTGGCGATTCACGACGACCGATGCACGGATTAAGCTGAAACAGCTCTATCCGTCTGTTCAGGAATGACGGAGCACTAGTTCTGGTGTGAGTCGGAGGCGGAGGCGATCCTCGCGTTGCGTGGCCTGTGGCTGTAGCAGGACGATCGTTGGGCGTGCAATTGGTCCAGCCAACCCTCGTATCGGGCCGCCTGAAGTATCACCCACACGCGGCGCTCCGGCCGCCCGACGAACGGTGGACGATGCCCACCCTACGGGCTGCCTTATGATCCCGGTTCAAGGAGCCGCATGTGCCGCAGGATGCCGCAACACCGCCGCCCGCCGCCACGCCGCCAAACGTCGGCGCTTCACCGGCGGCATCGCGCCTGCCGCCCGGCTTGCCGCAGGACTGGCATTTCGAACTCGACTACGAATGCCTGAAGTGCCGCTACAACCTGAAGATGCTGCGCGAGCCGCGCTGTCCGGAGTGCGGAGATGAGTTTCGCTGGCAGCAGATTCTGCACACGCGATGTCCAAGATGCGATCAGCCGCTGGACAATTGCGATGGTGAGCAATGCCCGCGCTGTGCGATTGAATTGAACTGGCCGGCTCTAATCGGCACGTTCGACCATCGCGCGATGTCGCACTATGAGTACACGCCCCGTCCGTGGCAGGCCGCGCCGCGCGTCGCGCTAGCCGCGCTGATGCCCTATCGATTCTGGAGCAGACTGCCGCTCGAATGGTCCCCAGTGCCGCAGCGCATTCGGCGATTTCGAGTCCAAGCTTGGAGCCTCGGCGGATTGGGGCTGGCGGCGCTAATGCTGTTTCAGTTCTATCTGTCGGGATTCGTCTCAATCGTCTATGCGCTGACGTGCTTCGCGGCGGCGTTTGTGCTTCCTCTGGTCACGGTGATCGGCTTGCCGCTTTTTCAGCCGACGCTGGCGCGATTTCGCGTGCGGTCTGATCAGTTGTTGCGCGTCACCAGCTACTTGTCGGCCCTCGTGGGCTGGCTAGGGGCGCTCTATTTGCTGACGGCGGTAATTTGCGCGTCAATCTGGGGGTTCACGGCGATCGGCCCCGCAATCGGGCTGCCGGCGATGCCCTACTTAGTGTACTACGATCCGATATCGTCGATCGAGGCGCTCGTGCTTGCGGACGGCCAGCTTGCATTCCGCGGACGTGGCCTGTTCTGGGCCGCCTATGTTCGCGAGCTCAGCACGGTAGTGCTCGGCCTCACGGTCTGGTTCGGTGTGATCCTGTGGCTCTGGAGCGCGTATTGCGCGCTGGCCGTCTACCTGCGCCTCGACCGACGAAACGCCTTAATACTGCTGGCGTGCATCGCGGCCATTTCTTTGCTGCTGACAACAATGGCCCTGCTTGTTGATCATCGCGCGATGGTCATTCTCGGCCGCCTGCTGATGTGATTCGGCGGCGGAGTTCTCTCACACCTCCAGCCGCTCAAAGTGCTGAATCCCCACAATCAGCGAAATCAGCGCCACCGCCGGCCCCAGCAAAATCAGCCCGATCAGCATGCGAAGCGCATCCGGATGCAGCGTATCAAAAATGATCGTCGCATCCTCGAACGACGTACCGCCAAAGCTCTTCACACCAACAAACGCCACGCCCGCGATCTGCACCGTGACAAACAGCATGCTCATGATCAGGTTGATCGTCCCGCCGATCCCGGATGCGATGCGCGCAGGGTTGCGCTGTCCGAGCACGGGAAATCGCGCCCCAAGGCCGATCGCCAGCCCGGACAGTCCTATACACACGCTTGCGCAAATCAATAAGTTGATCCGCGCCCACATCGGCGGCAAGGTGAGCACCATGCCCGCCAGCGACATCACTGCCAGCGCACTCACCAGCGTCACGACAGTCGCAAAGTGGAATTTCACCAGCAGCAGTGTCGATCGACGAATCGGCAGCAATTCGAGCAGCCAAAGCTGCTGACTCTCCAGCGACAGCAACGGATAGATAAACCGGCTCGTAAACGTCGCCAGAATCAGCGTCACCGTCGCCAGATTGAGAAACGCGATGAAACCCTTCATCGCCGGCTTGCTGAGATCGACCGGCAATCGCTGCAAATTCAGCACATAAATCACCAGCAGGCCAAGCATGATGACCATCTGGCTCCACTGCCGCGGGTCTCGCGCAAAGCCGCGCAGGTCTTTCAGCATGACCTGCCGCGCCTTGGCCGGCAGGTAGAAAAACAGCAGCCAGTTGAGCGTCGCCGTCAGCCATCCGCCGCGAATCGTGGCGTGGAACCTCCCGAGCTGCGCCCTGCTATACGCCTCGGACCAGGTATGCGACAGCACGTTCACCGTCAGCCACGACAGAAATACGCCGTTGGCCAGCACGATACCCAGATAAAACAGGCTCTCGCCGACGCGCTGATTGATCGCCGCCACGATGCCGTTGGCAGTCCATGTGCTGGGCAGGAACGGCTGCCGAATGAACGCGATCTGGGCGAAAATTTTGCGCAGCAGTTGCTCGCTCTCGGTATTGCCCTGGGCCATGCGTCCGAACCAGAAAATCACCGAAAGCAGCAGCATGAGCGACGCGAAAACGCCGACCGCCACCGGCTTGCGCGGCAGCCACATGGCCACCGCCCACGCGGCGATCAGACCCAGGCTGCTGGGAATGATGACGAAGCCGACAAAATGCCCGAGAAACAGCGGGTAATAATACCATTCGACTTTGGCCGTGTTCGCCGCAGCCATCATCAGCGGAACGCCGAGCAGCAGAAACGACCAGCTCGACAGAACGATCCCCTCGAGCCATTTCACCGTGACGACATTGCGGGCATGTACGGGCATCGACAGCAAATGGGCCGCCTCGTGCTTGCCATAGAGGTTGCTGAACATCAGCACCGCATTCGAAAACGCGAGCATGATTGCCAGCACAACAAAAAAGTGTACGAACAGGTGCTGATCCGCAACGACGCCGACCAGCCCCCATTCGCGCGTTCGCCTCAGCACATGGTCGAGTAGCACATAGAGCGCCGCCCAGATCAGACCCATCAGCAGCAGCACCGCCAGCGATTGCCACGGCGCGTCTTTCAGTTGTTGATCAATCGCGTTGAGCATCTGTCGCCCGCGACAACGCGCGATCAGCAGCAAGCCGCGCCGCGTCGGCGGTTGCGTGGGTAATGGCGACGAGGGCACCGTGGCCGGAGCAGTGCTCACGCCGACCCTCCCGTGTCGATCGTCGCTTGCGCGTGCGGCCCGCTTGCACCGGTAATGCTCAGGAAAATGTCTTCCAGACGGTTCATCGAACCAGCCGAGCTTTTCAATTGCTCAAGCGTGCCCAGCGCCACCATTCGCCCGCGATGCAGAATGCCGATGCGATCGGCGACCGCCTCGACCACGTCGAGCGTGTGCGTGCTCATGAACACCGTCCCGCCGGCGCGGGCGATCTCGCGAAAAATGTCCTTGATCACGCGGATCGAACGCGGATCGAGGCCCACGATCGGCTCATCAACCACCAGCACATCCGGCGCGTGTACCAGCGCCGCGGCGAGCGCGATTTTCTGCTTCATGCCGTGGCTGTACGACTCAGTAAGCTGATCGAGAAACTGCGACATATCGAGCCGCTCAACCAGCCCATCGAGCCGCGACGCAGCCAGCGCGGACGGCACTTCGTACATGTCGGCGGTGAAGTTGACAAACTCGCGCCCGGTGAGCTTGTCATACAAAAACGGCTGATCAGGAACATACGCGACGTGTTGCTTGGCCAGTCGCGGCTCGCGCTGCATGTCGTGGCCGCAGACCACGACGTGCCCCGTATCGGATCGCAAAAGTCCAACGGTCATCTTGAGCGTCGTGGTCTTTCCCGCGCCATTTGGGCCGAGGAACGCGAACACCTCGCCGCGATGGAGATTGAGCGAAAGCGCATCGACCGCCTGCTTCTCGCCGTAGCGCTTCGACACATTCTCAAGTCGAACGGTCGGTTCGCCGGCGGCCGCGTCGGTCGGCGTCGCCGCGCGAAGAGGATCGTGGGAGCCGTTGTCGTGCACCGATTCACCCATCCAAGCGATTATTCGCGCCCGGCTCCCGGAGCGCCGTTGATGCTCTCTTGATACGCCTTTTCTTCATACCGCTGCGACACGAATTTCAGCTTGCCGAGCAGCGGCATGTCCACTTCTTGTCGCAGAATCTCGCCGCCGGGATCGACCCACGCCGTCAGGTTGTCGGCCACCACGACGAACGCGTTGACCGAGCGGCCTTCATGCGCGATTTGTTCCTGATGCGTAACGCGCACCTGCACGGATTGCGACGATGGCGCGTCGTCTGTGGCGATGATGCCGCCCGCCGCTCCGCCCATCAATTGCGGCAACGGGTTCATGATCTGCAATTGCCAGACGCGGCCCACCCACAGGCCCGGCAGCGTATCGAACGGTCGAAAACTCTCCGCCAGTTGCCGCGTCGCGACGCCGCTGAGCAGAAACGTGCCGCGCGCCTCGTCGAACTGCCACTCGCACGGGAACGCATCGGGCGGCACGAATTCACCGCGAATGAGGGCGGGTACGCCGAAACCGTTCACCCGGATCGTCATATTGTCGAGAATGTTCTCGCTGTTGTATGTGAACTCGGTCGAGACGCGAATCTGCGGCAATGGCACGCCCGTCGGCAGCGGCAGGTGATCGAGGATCGTCCAGTTGCGCACCGTGAGCATCTCGGCCGAACGGCCCGCGTGCGTAAACGAATAGCCGATCGGGCGATCCTCCGCGTCGAGAATGATCGTCTGACGCTTGGCGCTCGCGCCGGGCTGAAGCAGAAACGTGTCGCTGAGCGGCGGATCGCCGGCGAGCCACGCAGGGGCGATGTCGCGCAGCACGAGGGCCGAATTGGCCAGCAGCATCAGGCCGAAGGCGAGAATGCCGATCCAGCGATTGAGCATGAATTCCCACCCGCCCCGAGCCGCGAGACCCGCGCATTGTAAGAAAGTACTTTAGCGCGGGTCAAATTATCCGCCGCGGATTCGCCGGGCGCATCGCCCGCGTCTGCGGCGAATCAACCGGGGTAGAGAACGAGCGCCAGTGCCGCAACCCACACGGCGTCGATGAAATGCCAATAGACCGCCGTGCAGCGCACCGGCGACGAAAGCCGCGCGAGCGGGCGGCCGAGCTGCGCCAGCACGCCGATGTAGACCAACCCGCCGATGCCGCCCACCACGTGTGCGGCGTGAATGACGGCGAAGAAACCGACCAGTCCCATGTACTGCCGCCCAATGTCGGGCACGCCGAGCTGCTGCACATACAGCCAGTTCATCACCTGCGTCAGCAAAAATGAGAATCCGAGCACGATTCCGAAAACGAGTGATTTTCGCAGCCGCGCCAGATCGCCGCGGCGCAAAGCATGCAGCGACCAGAGCATCACGCCACTGAGCAGAAAGACGAGCGCCGTGCTCACCCACACGCCAGCAGGAATCGGCGGCGATCCCGGCGGCGGCCAGGTCATGTGCTGAAACCGCAGCCAGACGATCCAGATCGCGATCGAAATGAATAGTGGCGCGAGCGACGCGATGAGCAGCAACATGCCCATCATGCCCATTTCCAGTCCGCGGCTGCGCGGCGACTCAATCGGCGCGCCGCCATCGTCGCTCGGGTCGGGACGACCGTAACGACTCGACGACGCCGTTGACACCAGCCCGAGCCACATCACGTCGCTTTCTCCCTGAATCATGCCCGAGGCCGCGACACGAAGCGCCGCGAACCGAACGTGTTCGAGTATATCTCTTGCACCACCCGCAACCCACAAAAAACCGAGCCGACGCACGCACGGTCTCTGTGGAGCAGGTTTCCCAACCCGCTGCTTCTTCTTTCCGTGTGCCGCGCAGCAATCGGGCCGGAGCGCTTCTCGCCACCGGCCCGTCTGTAAACTCCGAACAAACTCTCGCGGCCTCGCCCGCTACTGCTTCATGCGTGTAATGCCCGGCGCATATTCCTTTGACGTCGGCGGCACCATCTCGGCCCGGTACGCGGCCGTGTCGGTCAATAAGAAGCCGATGAACAGCAGCATGAACAGCGTCGCAAAAATCAGCACGAGGGCGTTGAACGGGCGATCATAGCGCAGGTGCATGAAATACATGCACACCAGCGCCGCCTTGATCGTCGCGATGATCATCGCGATCCAGATGTTGAACTCGCCCAGATCGATGTAGCGGACCGCGACCGTGACCACGGTCAGCACCGTCAGCGCCAGCGCCGTCAGGCACAGCACCCACACCGGAACCAAGTGCCCCACCGCCGGGTAATCCGACGGACGAGTCGCCGCAGGATGCGAATGTGAACTCATGCCACGTCTTCCATTTCAGGCAACCCAACCGGGCCGCGTTCCTTGCATTCTCACGACAACAGCCCCACGCCGCACCTGCAATTAGTGAATCAGATAGAGCAGCGGGAACAGATAGATCCACACCAAGTCGACCAGGTGCCAATACAGCCCGACGAAATCGACCGGCGTGTAGTACTCGCTGTTATAGCGACCCTTGAACGCGCCGATGATCAGCCAGGTGATGACCACGATGCCGCCGAGCACGTGAATGCCGTGCAGCCCGGTCATGCAAAAATAGATGCCCATGAAAATGTGCAGATCGCGCATTTCCTGAGCCGCCTTGTACGGGTCGCTGTACTTGCCGTGCGCATCGTTTCCGCCGGCGTGGTCGTCATGCGGCTCGGTTGCGGCGAGCCCCGACGGCCCGGCAGCGGCGGGCTTGATGAGCGATGCTTCAATGACAGGCGCTGCGGAAGTCGCAACCGCCGGCGCCGCTGCGGGTGTCGCATGCGCATCAGCGGGCTTTGCCGCGTGCGAATCCGTCGCATGAGCCGCGTCAGGCTTGGCACCGTGGTCGTCCGGCTTCGCGTGACCATCAGCATGCGCTGCATCGGTCGCGCCATGCGCGTGTCCATGATCGTCATGCCGCTGGGGATTGAAATTCGGTCCCCAGATTTTGCCGTGCATGATTTTGTCGCTGTACTCGACGTACTTGATGCCCATGAACGCGAACGCGCCCAGCAGCGTCAGAAACAGGCAGATAATCAGTCCCGTGTTCTTCGAACGCTGCGCACAATAGACGCCCATCGCCATCGTAAAGCTGCTGGCGATCAGCACGATCGTGTTGATCGCGCCCATCTTCACGTCGAGAAAGTGCTGACCCGCGAGAAAAATGTGCGGGTGGTTGCGGCGATAGATCGCATAGGCACAGAACAGCCCGGCGAAGAACAGCACTTCGGTCGCCAGGAACAGCCAGATGCCCAGCTTGCCGGCGTCGAACTGCTGCGCCGGCGTGTCCCAATGATGCGCCAGATTCGGGCTGTGGTGGCCGTGGCCATGCCCGCCATGATCAGGAGCGGCGGCGTGACCGGCGTGCTCAGCGTGTCCGACGACGTCTGCCATGTGAATCAAACCCTTCCGCTTGACGGCCGGTGTTTAGTGTGCCCGCGCGGGCGCGCCCGCCGGCCGACCGACGTAGTCGTAGTTCTCAGTCTTCTCGTTGTACTTCACCAAACTGAAATCATACGGATCATCCACCGGCGGCACCTTGTCAAAGTTGCCGGTCGGCGGCGGCGACGGCGTGCGCCACTCCAACGACACCGCGCCCCACGGATTCGACGGGGCCTTCTTGCCGTTGATCAGCGACTTCACCAGACAGATCACCGTGATCAAAAAGCCGATACCCGCCATCCACGCTCCGACCGTCGATGCGACGTGATACGCCTGGAACTCGGGGATGTAGTTGTAATAGCGACGCGGCATGCCCAGCGCGCCCATCGGAAACTGCGACAGGAACGTGATATTGAAGCCAATAACCGACATCAGGCAGCCGATCGACCCGAGAAACTCGTCGTACATGCGGCCCGTGATCTTCGGCCACCAGTAGTGCAGCGCGCCGAAGAACACGAAGATCGTACCCGCCATCACAAAGTGGAAGTGGGCCACGACGAAGTACGTGTCGTGCAGGTGTACATCGACCGCGATCGTGCCGAGGAACAGACCGGTCAAACCGCCGATGCCGAAAATCCAGATGAACGACAGCGCGTACAGCATCGGCGTTCGAAAACTGATCGAGCCGCCATAAAGCGTCGCCAACCAGTTGAACACCTTGATCGCCGACGGCACGGCCACGGTGAACGTGATCGCCGAGAATATCGTGTTGATCAGATCAGATTGACCGCTGGTGAACATGTGGTGACCCCACACGAAAAAGCTCACGAGGGCGATCGATACCGAACTGAATGCGATGAAGCTATAGCCGAAAATGTGCTTGCGGCTGAAAACCGCCAGCAGATCGCTCATCACGCCCAGCGCCGGCAGAATCATGATGTACACGGCCGGGTGCGAATAGAACCAGAAGAAATGCTGGAACAGCACCGGATCGCCGCCGAGAGACGGCGTAAAAATGCCGATGCCCACCGAACGCTCGACGATCAATAGGAGCAGCGTGATGCCAAGCACCGGCGTGGCCAGCACCTGAATCACCGCGGTCGAATAGATCGCCCACAAAAACAGCGGCATACGGAACCAGCCCATGTCGGCCGGGCGCAGCTTGTGAATCGTGACGATGAAATTCAGCCCGGTGAAGATCGAGCTAAAGCCGAGAAAAAACGCGCCGGTAATCGTCGGGATCACCGACTTTTCGGAAGTCGTGCTGTACGGCGTGTAGAACGTCCAACCCGTATCGACGCCGCCCATCAGAATGGTGAACGTCAGGCAGAGCACGCCGATCAACCAGAAGTACCAGCTCGCCAGATTGAGCCGGGGGAAGGCCACGTCTTTTGCCCCGAGCATCAGCGGCAGGACAAAGTTGCCCAGCGCCGCCGGAATGCCGGGGATGATGACGACGAACACCATGATCGCGCCGTGCAACGTGAAAAAGACGTTGTACATGTCATGTGTGATGGGGAACGACGACCCGCCGATCACGTTCTTTTGCGGAATCAGTAGCGACGTACGCACCAGCAGCGCGAACAAGCCGCCCAGCAGGAACATGAAGATGATGCCGACCAGATAGAGAATGCAGATGCGCTTGTGGTCGAGCGTTCCCAGCCACGACAAGATACCCTTGCCGTCGTTGAGATAATTCACCTCCGACGCGTCCCCGTGGACGAACGGTCGGTCGGCGACGGTTGGGTTGAGTGCGGACATGTTACGTTGCCCCCAAGGCTACTCTTTCAGCGACTCGATATACGCGCTGATGGCTTCGATTTCACGATCTGATACGGCGATCTTGGCCATGTTATTGCCATAGCCCTTCACAATCTTCTTGCTCGGTTCCAGAATCGACTCGCGGATGTAGTTCATCCACTCCACCTTGTCGGTCGAGTTGAACGACGTGCCGTCCGTGAAGTCCACCGGCTTGGCCCAGATGCCCTTCAGCGACGGGCCGGTGCCCGGCTTGCCGTCGACCGAATGACACTGCGAGCAACCCTTCTTGCGAAGCACCAGCTCCTCGCCCAACTGCGCAAGTGACGGCTTTAGCTTGCCGATCTTGTCTTTCAACGTCGGATCGTCGGCGTATTTCTTCACGAAAGCAGCCGGGTCCGCCTTCCATTCCTTCCACTGCTCATCAGTCAGACCTTTCACCGGGTCGGCGTTTTTCAGCCAATCGTCAAACGTCGCCTGATCCGGATGCACGACCACCTTGGCATTCATGTCTGAATGACTCGTGCCGCAATACTCGGCGCAAAAGAACCAATACTCGCCGACGATTGTCGGCTTGAACCACAAATCGCTGAACCGCCCCGGCACGATGTCGCGCTTGGCACGGAACGCCGGGATGAACGCCGCGTGAATCACATCCTGCGAGCGCATGATCAGCCGCACCGGGCGATCATTGACGATGTGCAGGTCTTCGTGTCGCAGGCCGTTGGGATACGTAAATTCGAAATCCCACTTTCGCGCCTCGACATTCACCTCGTAAGCGTTGGGCGGCACCGTGCGCATGTTCTTGAATTCGACGTAGCCCCACCAGAACATCGCCGCCAGAATGAACGAAGGCAGCACGCTCCACGCCACCTCGAGCGGCGTATTGTGCGTGATCGGATTCACCGTGTCGTGCGCGGTCTTGCGCCGATAGACCACCATGAACGCGAACATGCAGCCCGCGATCACCACGAAAAAGAACGCCGACACGTACAGGATGAAATAAAACACCCAGTCAATGTTCGCGGCGTAGGACGACGCCTGGGGCGGCATCCAGAAGGTCTGCTCGGTCGCGATCAAAAGTCCGTTCATCGTCCAATTCCGCGCCTGAAATCAGGCTTTATGCACTCACCGGCTGACCCGGCCCGATCGGCAGAGTCGCGCCGAGAGCGCGACGCCGACGACGATTCTCGCGAATCGTCAGGCTGATCAGCAAGATGCCCAGCAAGACAACCGTCAAAGCACCACCCATCCGCATCACGCCCATGGCGAAAGGCACATACTTGCCCTGTGCGGATACATAGTGAAAACAACTCAGGAAAATCTGATCCCACAGCGAGCCGACCTTGCCCTCGGACGCCTCGACCATCGACAGCCGCAGCACCGCCGGATCAAACATGATTCCGCCGAAGTAGCGGCTGAT
The DNA here is from genome assembly GCA_046155505.1 of Phycisphaerae bacterium. GTDB lineage: Bacteria > Planctomycetota > Phycisphaerae > UBA1845 > Fen-1342 > JBJXFK01. The sequence continues at coordinate 6,579 of JBJXFK010000165.1, read as the reverse complement.
CTTGCCCGTCGGCGAAACCACAATCAGCGTGCTCGGATGAGCCCACTCCTGCCGATCCTCGACCCAGCGATACTTGAAACCCGCCGCCTTGGTAATCACGCGAATCTGCTCGACGTCGCCGGTCAGGAAATGCCAACCCTTCGCGCCTTCGGCACGGCCATACTCGGCGATGTATGTGCTCTTCTTCGCCTCGGCCAGCTTGGGCCCCTCGAGCGGGTCGAAACCGATCGAGACGATCGTGAACTCGGTCCCCGGCGTCCACTGCATCTCGCGCAGTGCGGACACCAGCCCGTTGAGTTGCAGGCCGCAGAGCATCGGGCATTTGTAATAATTGAACGTGATCAGCACTGGGCGCTTGCCGTCGAAATAGTCGGCCAGCTTGACCGTGTGACCCTTGTCATTCACGAACCGCAGATCCAGCGGCAACTGCGTGCCGAGCAGTTGATCGACATCGACGTTCTCCAGTTCCTTGGGCACGCCGTCATTGAGCTGCGCGAGTGCAGGCGCCGGCGCGAGCGCGACGAGGCCCATCACGTATAGCAGCGTGAGCAGCGCCTGTCGTCGAATTGCCGCCGTCATCAACATCTCGCGAAGTTCCCTCAGCCGCCTGTTCGAGTCTAGCTCATCCGTCTCGCGCCGCCGCTTTCAATGCGTTTGAATCCTGTGATCCCCGTTACGGCTTTGCACCCGCGGCCCCCGCCGGCGCGACCGGCGCACTCGCCGGCGGCTGCGGGTACTTGCCCGACGCCAATTCGCTCGCCGTCAGTTTGATCGCCTGATCGATCGGCAAACCGACGATTTTCTTCTCGCGATCGACCCAGCGCACCGACGCGATGTCGGCCTGCTGCTGAGCGCGCAGTACCTGGTGCGGCGTCTGCGTCGGCGAGTCGTACACGCGCTCCTGAACCAGTTCATACGTCGTCGTGTCGTGCAACATCTTGATCGCCACGACCGAGACGATCGTGATGATGATGCTCAGCACCAGCGACATTGTCAGCGGAAACGCGCTGGGGTCGTCGTGCAGATTCGGATTCGGATGTTCATGGCCCGCGTCATGCGCCATGGTCAAATTCCCTCACAATGCGACGAAGCCACCCTTACACATTCTCAAACGCCAACGCCTCGCTCAGCCGCGGATCACGCAGCGGCACCAGTGACTCATCGCCGATTCGGCTCAGCACGGCCCAGATAAACACGCCGCCGATGCCCACCAGACACAGTACCGATTGAATCACCTGTGTGGCCGTCAGTGACGACGCGACCAGCACATGCGTTGTGGCGCTCACGCTCTCCGTATGCGGCAGCACAAGAAACGCCATGTCCAGCCAGTGCATCAGCACCATCCACACCGCCGCCGCAAAGAGCAGTTGCGGCTGACGCTTCACGTTTCGCGAGATGATCGCGAAGAACGGCACCACAAAGTGCCCGAACAGCAGGATGAACATCAGCCACAGCCAAATTCCCTGCTGACGTGGGACGTAAAAATGCGTCTCTTCCGGCAGGTTCGCGTACCAGATCAGCATGTACTGCGAAAAGCCGATGTACGCCCAAAACACCGTAAAGGCGAAGATCAGCTTGCCCAGATCGTGAAAGTGCTCGACCGTGATCGCCTGCGTCAGACGCCCGCTGCCTTGCAGCAGCATGAACGCGATCGTCAGCACCGAAAAGAAGCAGACCGCCGTGCCGGCGAAGTAATACACGCCGAAAATCGTGCTGAACCAAAGCGGATTGAGCGACATCAGAATGTCGAACGCGAAAAACGTCGTCGTCAGCGCGAAGGCGAGCATGCACGGAGCCGCGCGGCCCTGCATGCGTGTCGTGATCGACGCATCGCCGGTGCGATCCTGCTCTAGCGAGCCGCCGCGGAAATAAATGGCGATCCAGATCCACAGTCCGAAGTACAGCAAAATCCGAATCGTGAAGAAACCCATGTTCAGATACGGCCGCTTGATGTGCAATGTGTGCATCGCCGAATCGGTGTGCGCGCCGGCGTCGATCGCCTGGTGATCGAGCCACGGATACGTGCGCACCATGGCATCGCTCATGCCCAGCCAGCCCAGCCACATCATCACCAAAATCGGCAGAAAGAGCACAAACATGATCGGAAACGCCGCGACCATGTGCTCGGGCAATCGCCGAACCGTTACGCTCCAACCGGCCCGCGTCAGGTGCTGCAACACCACGAAAAACAGCGCGCCTAGCGCGATACTCATCACAAACGCGAAGTTCATGATATAGCCGCGGAAAAACGCCTCGCCGTCGAAGATGCCCATCACGGCGGCGGCGATCAAGCCCACGCCGCCGATGCTGAGCGCCAGCTTTGCCAGCGGCGGCGCGAGATCATCGATCTTCAGGTTGTCCTTCGTCATGTCTATCGCGTGATCCACGTCGATGCCTCACTCTGCCTGCTGACTCAACCTCGATCGAATCCATCGCTCTTCAAACGTCTATCTCGGCGTCGCCCCGCCCGTCGGTCGACTCGTCGGTGTGGCGCTGCCGCGCGACTCCAACTCGCCTCGCGCCTGCGGCTTCAGGTCTTCCAGCTTGCCCATCGTCGAACGCTGCAAGGCCTTCACATAGGCCACGATCGCCCAACGATCGTTCTCAGGAATCTGATCCGCGTACGCGGGCATCGTGCGGATGCCGTTCGTAATCGTGTTGTAAATATGCCCCACCACGCGCGACTTGCGTTCGGCGTCGTGCAGGTCGTTGGCCGGCACCCAGGCACCCTGCAGCTCGACCGCGCGCACGTTGACCGCACCGTTGCCGGACCCGTCATAACCATGACACGGAGCACAGTAGATATTGAATCGTTGCTGACCGCGGACGATGAATTCCTCAGTCAACTTGATCGCCGGATTGTGCGTCGGGAACGTCGTCGCATAGTCGTTATTGACGATGCCTTCCCAATAGTGCCGATCCTCGCGCAGATCGCCGCGAGCCAGCGCCCCGGCAACACGCGGACGATTCGACCGGCCATCGGCGAACACATCGAGCGCCGACTGTGCCTTGAACTTCTCCTGATTGTCCATGTCCTGGATCAGGTGAATGCGCGGCTGAGACGAGAAGCTGCCGCGGGCCATGAACACGATCGTCAGCGGAATGAGCGCCGCCAGCGTCGCCACCAGGCCGACATACTTGAACGCAACCGGAAAATCGCTGCTGCCCGGTTGCTCGTGATAGGCCTCGGCATGTCGCGAGCCGAGCGACTCGAGCATCCGCGTCGCCTCGGCCGTGCGGAACTTCGGATCGGTCGCGTCGATCGACAGGAAGAACTTGTCGGTCGTTACCCGCGCGAAACGCGGAACCGTGAATATCGGATTGTGAAACAGCGGCAGATTGTTGCGGCCCAGCATGCCGAACACGGTCGTCAGCGCCGCAAAGAGCACCGTCAACTCAAAGATGACCGGAATATTCGCCGCGAAGCTCCATTCCGGCTTGCCGCTGATCATATATTGATACGGGCGGATGAAGTTGGGCAGAAACGTGAAATTCGCCTGCGAAGCGGCGTTGGTCCACCACGTCAGGAAAATGCCCGTCGCGCAGCCAACCATGCCCATCGCCATGACCAGATAGGGCAGCTTGGTCACCTGGATGCCCATCTCGCGGTCAATGCCGTGAACCGGGAACGGCGTGTGCGTGTCCCACTTCGTAAAGCCGGCGTCGCGCACCTTGCGCGCGGCGGCCTTGATCTGGTCGACCGTGTCGAACTCAGCCAGCACGCCGACAACGCGGCCTGCGGCGGAGCTGCTGTGCGATTCAACCTGTTGTACCGCTGTCGCGATCGACACGGATAACCTCCCGAACTCGCAATCACTCAACCGGTCGCGCCGCCGATCAGCGGCCAACCGACGTTTTCAAATCTAATGCGTCGCCGCATGACCGTGGCCATGCGCATGTCCATGTTCGCCCGCATGACCGTGACTGCCATGCGCCGCCGGCATGACCGCCTTGACCTCGGCCATCGCCACCATCGGCAGGAATCGGCAGAACAGCATGAACAACGTGCCGAACAGCCCAAAGCTGCCCGCCAGCGTGCCGAGCTCGACCCAGGTCGGCGTATAGCCGCCCCAGTTCGCCGGCAAAAAGTCGGTCGAGAGCGACGAGACGATAATCACGAAGCGCTCGAACCACATGCCGATGTTCACCAAAACCGCCACGATGAAGCTGATCATCAGGCTCTGCCGCGCGAAACGGAACCAGAACACCTGCGGCGTGATGACGTTGCAGAAAATCATGGTCCAGTACGTCCACGCCCACGGACCCATCGCACGCGCGCGGAAGATGAACGACTCATACATGCTGCCCGAATACCACGCGATGAAAAATTCCATCGCATAGGCATAGCCGACCATCATGCCGGTCGCGAGGATGATCTTGTTCATCACCTCGATATGCCGCAGCGTGATCAAGTCCTTCAAGCCGAACAGCGCCCGCGACGGAACCGCCAGGAACTGCACCATCGCAAAGCCGCCGAAGATCGCACCCGCGACAAAGTACGGCGGGAAAATCGTAGTGTGCCAGCCCGGCAACACCGAAACGGCAAAGTCGAACGACACGATCGAGTGCACCGAGAGCACCAGCGGCGTGCTGAGCGCGGCGAGAATCAGATAGGCTTTTTCAAAACGATGCCAATGCCGCGACGAACCCGTCCAGCCGAGCGCGAAAATGCCGTACAGCACCTTGGCCAGCGTGCTCTTGGCTCGATCGCGCAGCGTCGCCAGATCGGGAATCATGCCGACATACCAGAACAGCAGGGACACGGTGAAGTATGTGCCGACCGCGAACACGTCCCACAGCAGCGGGCTGCGGAACTGCGGCCACATGCCCATCTGATTCGGTAGCGGGAACATGTAATACGCCATCCACACGCGACCGACGTGAATGCCGGGGAACAGCAACGCGCAGATAACCGCGAAGATGGTCATTGCCTCGGCGAAACGGTTGATGCCCGTGCGCCACTTCTGGCGAAACAGAAACAAGATGGCCGAAATCAGCGTGCCGGCGTGACCGATACCGACCCAGAACACGAAGTTCGTAATGTCGAACGCCCAGCCGACCGGGTTGTTCAGACCCCACACGCCGACGCCGGTGAAAATCAGGTACTTGATCATGCCGCCGAGCAGGCCCAGCAGCATGAGCGAAATGCCGAACGCGACCCACCACGCCATCGGCGGATTCTTCGCCTCGGCGACGCCGCACACCTGATCGGTGACCTGGTCGAACGTCAACTGCTCGGGGAGCAGTGGCGATCGTCGCTTGGGGTCATCCCACGTGTTATTGAATTCGCCGCCTACGATCGACGCCATATTGGTTCCTGACGTTGCGCTGGGGGACCGATGTCCGACTCATTGCGCTGGAGGACCAGTCTCCGACCGGTCTTTCTTCTCTTCTGTCTTCCCGTTTCCTGTTACCCGTTCACCGTTTCCTACCCATGCGCCGGCTCTTTCGCCGCCGGCTTGTCTCCATGCGAATCATGTCCGCCGTGCCCGCCATCATGTCCATCGCCCGCGCCACCCTTGTCATGCAGCGGATTGCGCAGCTTGGCCAGATACCGGGTGCGCGGACGCACGTTGATTTCTTCCAGCATCGCGTAAGACCGCTCGTGCGCGTGCTTCTTGGACACCTGGCTATCCGCGATGCGCAAGTCGCCGAACGAAATCGCCTCAGCCGGGCAAGCTTGCTGACAAGCGGTCACCACGGTTCCATCCGGAATCGTGTCGGCCCCCTGCCCCTGCTTGAACACGCTCGGATTCACGTCCTCATTCCGCGCCGCGATCTTGGCCTTGGTGATCCGCTGCACGCAGAACGTGCACTTTTCCATTACGCCGCGGCTGCGCACGGTCACGTCTGGGTTATGCCCGAGCTTTTCGATCTGCGTCAGCTTGGTCTGGAACCAGCCGTCCTCGTTGCGCGGGTGCTTGGGCCCGTGGTGGTTGTAGAACCAGTTGAACCGGCGCACCTTGTACGGGCAGTTGTTCGAGCAATAGCGCGTGCCGATGCAACGGTTGTAGACCATCACATTCAGGCCCTGCTCGTCATGCACCGTCGCCGCCACCGGGCAAACCTGCTCGCACGGCGCGTTTTCGCAATGCTGACACGCCACGGGCTGATGAATTACCTTGAGTTCCGCGCTTTCAGGGTCGCCCTTGAAGTAGCGGTCGATGCGGATCCAGTGCATCTCGCGACCCATCGCCACTTCTTCTTTGCCGACCACCGGAATGTTGTTCTCAGATTGACACGCCACGACGCAGGCCGAGCAACCCGTGCACTTGCTCAGATCGATCGACATCGCCCAGCGCGGACCGTCATATTGCTGCTGCTGGAACATCTGCACCAGCGGCAGCGAATGGCCGATGTGGCTGACGAACTTGGGATCTTTCTTGTACTTCGCCAACGTGCCCTCGCGAACGAGGATCGGCACGCGCTCCTGATATTCCTTGTCGGTGACCGAGCTGACCATGCCGTGATGGTCCTGCGTCGTCACCAACTTGTACTTGCGACCGGCGCTGCTCATCGTCGCACCGCCGGCGATGTGGAAGCCCGCCCGCGAACGTAGCGGATACACATCAAAACCCG
>JBJXFK010000128.1:0-6341 GCA_046155505.1 Phycisphaerae bacterium | reverse complement strand
CCCGCCGTCTGCTTTCGCTCGCGTCGTGGCTGCGTCATGTTGACGCCGACCATCTTCAAATCCGCGATCGTGTGTCGCCCGGCGTCGCTGCGAAACCATGCAAACAGCGAAGCGGCGACCTCTTTGCCGATCCCCCCGACCTGCTGCAACGCGTCTTCATCCGCCGCCGCGATTGCATCCACATCGCCGAAATGCTCCGCGAGCAACTCCGCCGTTGACAGCCCGACATGGCGAATCCCGATCGCGGCCAGTGTCCGCGCCAATGGGCGCGACCGACTCGCCTCGATTCCCGCCAGCACGCTATCCGCGCTCTTCTCGCCCATGCGTTCGAGTTTCAGCAATTCATCGCGCCGCTCGCGCAGCCGGTACAAATCCGCAAAGCCCTTCACCAGTCGCGACTCTACCAATGCCGCCACCAGCTTCTCGCCCGCGCCCTCGATATCCATCTGATCCCGTGCGCAGAAGAACTTGAGCCGCTCATAAAACTGCGCCGGGCATTCGGCGTTGTTACATCGCAGGTATACGCCGCCCTCGTCCTTCTCCACCGGGCCGCCGCACGACGGACAACTCGCCGGCCGTGTGATCGCCGTCGCGCTCGCCGGCCGCGACTCGACCGCCACCGCCACGACTTGCGGAATGATCTCGCCCGCCTTCTCGACCGTCACCAAATCGCCGACGTGCAGCCCGAGCCGCTCCACCTGATCAAAATTGTGCAGCGTCGCTCGCCGCACGACCGTCCCGGCGAGCTCCACCGGCTCCAAATTTGCCACCGGCGTGATCGTGCCCAGCTTGCCCACCTGAAAATCGACCGAGACGAGCCGCGTCTGCGCCTGCTCCGCCGCATACTTGTACGCGATGCACCAACGCGGACTCTTCGACGTCGTGCCCAGCAAATCGCGCAGCGCGAGCTGATTGAGCTTGATCACCAGCCCGTCGGTGTCATAGGGCAGCTCGCGTCGTCGCTGGTCCCACGCCTCGATCCACTGCACGACCGCATCGACATCGCTGCACACGCGCGTATGCGGACTGGTCGGCAAGCCCCACGCTTTCAGTCGCTCGAAGAGTTCAATCTGCGTCGCCGGTGTCGGCATCGGCTCGATCAGCCCAAAACCATGCGCACAGAACGCGAGGCCGCGCCCGGCGACATTTCGCGGATCGAGCTGTTTGAGCGTGCCGGCGGTCGCGTTTCGCGGATTGCGAAATGTCTCGAGCCCGGCTGCTTCGCGTTTGCGATTGGTCGCGTCGAACGCCGCGCGCGGCCAATACACCTCGCCACGCACCTCGAGCGTCGCCGGCACGTCGCCGCCGGTCAGCGCCAGCGGCACGCTGCGAATCGTTCGCACGTTCTGTGTAATGTCATCGCCGGTTTCGCCGTCGCCGCGCGTCGCCGCCTGGGCCAGCCGCCCGCGCTCGTAGCGAATCGCGACCGCGACGCCGTCGATCTTCGGGTCGGCCACATAATCGAACGACCGTCCCTCGACCGCCTTGCGCACGCGCACATCGAACGCCCGCACCTCGTCCGCGTTGTATGTGTTGTCGATCGACAGCATCGGCACGCTGTGCCGCGCGTGCTCAAATCCCTCGATCGGCTTCTCGCCGACGCGCTGGCTCGGCGAATCCGTGGTAATCAGGTCGGGGTTTGCGGTTTCCAGTTCGCGCAGCTCGCGCATGAGCACATCGTACGCCTGATCGCTGATCGCCGGCGTGCCCACCACGAAGTAGAGATGATCGTGCCGCGCGATTTCGCTGCGCAGCGCCGCAATCCGCTGCTCCGCGTGCGACCGGCTCATGGGGCATCCGCCGCTTTCACCTCGGGCGCGGCGCGCGACTCGAACTCGAACGACACGTCGCTCACCTGCAATTTCGCCTGACCCGATTCGCCGTCACGCAGGTTCGCGTCCGCGACGCCCGCCAGATACACGGTCGCGGCATCGCCTGGGCCGAGCGTCAGCGTAAATTCCGCCTCTTTGCCCGCCTTGCTCGACAGCTTGCCCTCTTCGCTGCTTTGCGCCACCAGTCCATAGGTTTGGAGGAGCCGATTCCGCCCATCGCGCACAAACAGATTCAGCGACACCGCCGCCTTGCCCCGCGCATTCGCCGGCTCGGCCTCCGCCGCGTATTCGTAGTTCATCTTCACGCGCACGGTCAGGTCGATCTGCCGCTCGCCGTCGTTCTTTACCGAATGCCCGAGCTGAAACGTCCCGCTCGCCGTGCCGCCTTTTTCGACTTTCGCCGCGACCTTGCCCTTGCCCGAGCTTTCGCACTCGGCTTTGCCCTCGGCCTTGCCCTCCAGGCCGGGAGCCTGCGTCGCTGGGGCCTGCGTCAACGCGAACTTCTCATCCTGCGGCACGCGCAGCACTTTGCCGGCATATTTGCTTAGCGGCCGCGACGTCGGCCGAACGGTGAGGTCCGCGCCGGCGGTCGCGCCAGTACAACCTGAAAGTGGCGCCAATCCGATCGAAAGTGCCACTAACGCGAACAACCGCGATGCAAGCATGACGTGCATATCAAGACTCCAGCCGCGCGACGCCGTCCGCGCCGCCGCGAAGTCGAAATGATGATTGAAATGCACCGCACCGACAACCGGGTCAGCTTCCGCCGAACTGCGGCGGGGCGCGCCACTCCATGCTTACGTCAGCCCCGCGACGGTCTGCTCATCCGGAGCAGGCAGCGGACTCAGCCAGGCCGCGAGCAACAACTCCACTTCACACCGCTCGCAACGAAACTCGAAAACCTCCGCTTCTGAGGCCAGCGCCACACGCCACTGCTTGCCGGTCTCTCGCGCCGCGATCAGTACCGACTCGTCGCGCTCGATCAGTGCGAAGGCCGCCTTGTTCCGCGCGCTTCCGCGCACCACCACGCCGCGCGGCACAAGGAACACATCGTTGCCCGTGCGCTGGAGCCAAAGCACCAGGAACAGATGCATACACAAGCCAGCTGCGGACAGCATGCTTGTCACCGTCGCGCCTCCGCGTCGAAACAGTGTCCAGACCACCACAAGCCCAATCGCCCCGACTGCAACCGCCGCCGGGTTCGCCTCAAAAAAACGCCGAACGTGCCCGAACTCCGACTGCGGCCGGACGCGCTCGTCCAGATTTTCGAACCGTTCGCCGCGCACCGCCATCTGGTAGTACTCGACAAAACGCGGCTCGTGCACATTCAGCGGGAGCGGCTCGAACGGAATCTCCAGCGGCGTGACTTCGATGATGTTGTTTTCGTCGGCGACGCAAATCACCTTCCCGAAATGCCCGGCACTGTTGGCACCCTCGGCGGCCGCGCGCACAAACAACTCGCAATCACCGTTCTCCCATGTTTCAAGTGCGTCGGCGACCCCCCGTGAGACGTCCTCGCCCGCTTCCCGAATCGCTTGCTTAACACGCTCTATCGAGTGCCGCCGATCGCGCCAACCCCGCACGAACATGACGCCAACCACCCCGACGATCGCCGGAACACCAAAGTAAGGCATTCCAAGCGCCAGACCCGTGAGGACGAGTAGTACAGGGACAGCAATCGCCCACGCACCGCATCGAGATAGCGACAGCCGCCTCCAGCTTCGAGTTTGAACGACAAACTCCACGCGCGGCTTCGCGAACGAATCGGCGAGGGGTTCCTGCGATTGCATCACTCCATCGTAGTGCCAAACTCAACGCGGCGGGTGGGCATGCGCTGGCTGTACTCAGCCAGAGCATGCTTACGCGGAGTACCGCGAAAGCATGCCAACTGGGTCGCTTGCGGAGTGCCTTGACGACGGCCTCTCCGCCAGAATGGGATTTCAAAGTTGGACTCTTCCAGCGCGCTTTCGAACTGCAGAGCGATCGCGATACGCCAAAAGAAACAGGGGAGGGCCGCTGTTCTCCATCGCATTTCGCGCGGCGCGGATTATGGCAGCAGGAATTTCGCCGGATCGGAATAGATCGTCGGCCCGCCGCCGAGGTTTTCCAGCGCGGCCATTTCGTGCGTGACGTTCATCTCGTCGGCCTTGCGCGGGAAGCGATCGCCGCGAATGGATTGCACATGTCCGTCGGCGAAGCCTGCGTTGGTCGTATCAAATACGCTGCCGGGGTGGCGATAGGCAACCCGCGCGTCGCGCTGATCCTCGCGCGTGGCTTCCTGGTTTCCGGCGTAGATGCCGTCGGCCAGCGCGATCACGCGCCCCGGCCAGCGAAAATCGTCGAAGCGATAGTTCTGAAGTCGTTGACCCGCGAAGTCGGGCCCATAGCCGACCGAGCCCGTGAAGTGAATTTTTTGACGAATCGGCTGCGGTCGGCCGATCGGGTTGTCGCCGTTGATCCAATACGACACGCGAATGAGTTTGTTGAAGCCGCGAGTCGGCAGCGTCGCGGCGTAGTTTTGCGAAATGGTGAGCACGGCGGGCCAGTCCATGAAGCCCTGCGCGTTGTCGAGTTCGTTGCCGGTTTGCGTGCCGGTGATGCCGGCGACCGACATCGTATCTGGGCAGACAAACGCGTGGCCGGTCATTTCCTCGCTGCCGTAAAGGTACATGCCTTTGTCGAGGATCGGCCCCCAGCCGTCGAGCGGGTTATTCGCACCAATGCTGACGCCGGACATGTTGTAGGAGGGGATGACGTAATCGCGATAGTCGATGGCATATTGATGAATGCCGGTCATGAGTGAGCGGAGATTGGCGGAGCAATGGGTGCTGCGCGCCTGTTCGCGCGACGCCCGGAGCGAGGGCAAGAGCGTCGCAATCAGGAGCGAGATGATCACAATGACGACAAGCAGTTCGATCAGCGTGAATGCTGAAGATGCTCGAACCGCATGTTTACGGATCTGCCACATCGCAAGATCCTTCAAGTTGTGTACGGCACCATGAGACAGATCGGTGTCGAACGACCGACAAGCGCAGGAAAATTTCGAAATGCGCCGTCAGGCGGTCGGGATAACCCATAAGAGTAACTCTTGCGCGAAAAAGGGCAAGAGAAACTTGGCGATTGGTCGTCACGGACGGCAAAACACTTGGGTGTGGCGCGTGTAAACCGCTACCAGCGCAGAGATTAGCGACATGGCGGCGTCTGAAAAAAATGTCGCCGGATCCTGATAATCTCGGTAGTCACGGAAATCGACCTGCGCACGGAGCACGCGTTGCCGAAGCCCGCGCTCATGAAAAGACGACTTGGCCTGCCCGCACTGCCAGGGCGGCAGTTCAAAGCATGCCGGAGACGCGCCGGGCGACGGTCGTAAACTTCTGAAAATAAACACCTTACGGTCGGCCGTTGGGTCGCTGCGTTTCTGGCCCCTCGCGTGCATTCCTCTTACTGCGAACGGTCACAGCCGCTGGAATGTCGCGGGCGGCCAAACGTGGAAACGAAAATTCTGGGAGGTATGACCATGAAACTCGTACGACGCATTCCGACTGCATCGCCGCTGGATTTGCTGCGGACCAACTTTGATCGCCTGTTCACGACAGCGTTCGATCCGTTCGAGGTCAACGGCTTCACCACGCAGCCGTTTCCGGCCCTGAACGTCTGGATCGAAGGTGACATGGTCGTGGCCGAGGCTGAGTTGCCCGGCATGAAGCTCGAAGACATCGAGGTGTTCGTGGTCGGCGACGAGCTGACCATCAAGGGTCGCCGCACGATTGAACACACCGAGAAGGCCACGGTGCATCGTCAGGAGCGGATCAGCGGCGAATTCACGCGCGTGGTCACGCTGCCGGTGGAAGTCGACGCGGCCAAGGTTGAAGCGACGCTGCGCGACGGCGTGCTGACCGTGAAACTGCCGAAGACGGAAGAGACCCGCGCGCGGAAGATCACGATCAAGGGTGCGTGAGGATTGAATGTGGTGGATTCGGTACGGGCTGATAGTCCGTGCCACATTGGGAAAAGAGAAGGCACAGGCTGATAGCCGGTGCCACACCGGGACATGACAACGGCGGGCTGATGGCCCGTGCGATACGCAATCACAAAGATGAGGTGCATTGATGAATACGAGTTCAACCTGCTGCAACCCGACGCAAATGCGAAGTGCGACGCCCGTGCGGAGCGCGACGCAGCGCGTCGTCGAAGGGCCGACGTTTACGCCGGCGATCGACGTGATTGAGACGAGCGACGCGTTTCTGCTAATCGCCGACGTGCCGGGAGCGACGCGCGAGACGGTCAGTGTCGAGTACGACAACGGGATGTTGACGATTCAATGTCCGATCGCGCCGCGTGTGACCGACGAGTCGCGGTTCGCGCGGCGTGAATACGCGATCGGCGACTATCGCCGCTCGGTGCGGATCGGCGAGGCGATCGATGTCAGCCGAATCGGTGCCGAGCTTGCGAACGGTCAGCTCACGCTGACGCTGCCGAAGACCGAGGCGGTCCGCATTCGCAAGGTGC
>JBJXFK010000109.1:0-16086 GCA_046155505.1 Phycisphaerae bacterium | reverse complement strand
ACTTGGCGGTGAGTTCCGCGACGAGTTCCCTGGCCTTGTAGATTTTGGAAAGGCTCTCGATGATGCCGCGGGAATCGACGGCGACGGCGCGGTTGCGTTCGCCGTCGTAGACCACATCGCCGACGAGGGAATCGAGATTGCCGTCGAAGACGAGGCCGACGACTTCACCCTTGGCGTTGACCACGGGGCTGCCGGAGTTGCCGCCGATGATGTCGGCGGTGCAGACAAAGTTGAACGGCGTTCTTAAGTCGAGTTTGCCGCGCCCGTCGAGCCAGCGCTGCGGCAGGTCGAACGGTGCGATGCCGCGTCGTTGCTCGTGGCGCTCAAAGAGGCCCGCGAAATCGGTGAAGGCGGGCACGCGCTGCCCGGCGTCTTCATAGCCGCGGATCGGGCCGAAACTGAGCCGCATCGTGCCGGTGGCGTCGGGCGCGACCGCATCGCCGGATTGGGCGAATCGTGCAGCAGCGATTTTCGCATAAGCCGATCGCTCGATCGCCTCGACCTCGTCTTCGAATTTCTTGCGCATCGCGCGCGCGGCGGTGTCGATGCTGGCGACGAATCGCAGCAGCTCATCGCTCGTGACGACCAGCGCGGCGCTGCCGGCTTCGACGAGCCGCTTGCGCGTCTCAACGTCGGCGAGCGTCGTGCCCGCGACGAGAGCCGCGGCTCGCTCACGCGTCGAGGCGCTGCCGCACATCGCGATATACAGCGGATCGTCGGCTCCGAGGGCCGCACCGACGGCGGACAAATATGCCGCGAGCTTCTCGGTTTCGAGCGACGTCTCGATCGGCGCGCGTGAATAGAGCCGCCGGTACAGAGACTTGAGGCTCGTGTCGGCGTATTCGGGCAAGCGTTGGTCGCTGGGCTTGGGCAGTTCCTCGGCGAGGCGCACGATGTCGCGCGCAATGCGGAACAGATCGCTCCCGCCGCCCGCAAGTCGCCCGGCGAAGAGCTGATGCCGCGTGTAGTGCGGCGCGAAATTGGCGTAAGCGCGGGTGACATCATCCCACGCCGACCCCCACTCCGTCTGACGCTTCGGATCGGCGGCGACAAATTCGCGCAGGAACCGTTCGTGCGCGGCCTTCTCCATGATGGTGCGCGGGTTCTGGAGTGCGGCGAACTGGCCGGTGCGCACCTTGCGCCCGTTTTGCACGCCGAAAAGCTCATCGCGAGCGATGCGGGCGTTCTCGTCGCTCCGACCGGAAAAGGTGAACAGCTCGATCTCGCGCCGCCAGAGATTCGCGAGCGCGAGCGGGTATTCGCTGTCGCGCAGGAATTTCAGGTGATCGACCGTGAACAGGCGATTGGTCCGGCCGGGGTTGCCGATGACGAGTGCCAGGTCGTTTTCCGCCGCGCCAGCCTTCGACCATTTCAAGTAGTGTTGGACCGTGAGCGGCTTGTCGTCCTCGTATACGCGATAGAACGTCACATCGAGGTTGAAACGCGGAAATTCGAAGTTGTCGTTGTCGCCGCCGAAGAAGGCGATCTGCATCTCGGGGGCGAAGACGAGCCGCACGTCGGCGAAGCGCTTGTAGCTGTACAGGTGGTATCGCGCGCCGTGGTAGAGCGTGACCACGTCGCACTTCAGCCCGGCTTTCGCTTCGCCTTCGCGCTCGATGGCAGCGATGCGTTCGCGCCGCGCCTGGTTCGCGGCGGCGGCGGACATGTCGGGCGAAGCGGCGGCGGTCACCTGGGCCGTCACGTCTTCGATGCTGACCAGCATGCGGGCTTCGACGTCGGGCAGTTTGATTTCGTCGGCGCGGGTGCGGGCATAGAAGCCGTCGCGCAGCAGATTGCGCTCGGGCGTGCTGAGCTTTTGCAGTTGATCCGACGCGACGTGGTGATTGGTCATCACCAGGCCGTCGGCCGAGACGAACGACGCGCTGCCGCCCACCCGTACGGCGGCCTTTTGCATGTGTTCGAGAAATGCGGGCGTCGGCTCGAAGGCGTGGCGTTCGTTGAGCAACGCGGTGGGCGGCTGATTGAGCAGCCACATGCCTTCGTCGGCATACGTCGGGATGCATGTTAGAAACGCAAACAGGGCGAACGAACGCATGAATTTGATCAAGTGCATCCCCTCTTGCCAATCAGCATCGTACCATATGCTTCAACTGCGTCGATTCCGCAAGCTGCGAAAGGAGAACCGCGGTCGTGAAATTGTGCCCGCACATCATTCTCGAAGGAACGCGGCTGACGTTCAAGACCGACATCGCCTTCGCGCTGAATGAGCATCCGCGCGTCGTCGGCCCGCGGAAGTACCGCTATCACTCGCCGGTGATTTCGGCCGAGTGGTGTGCGTTCACCAACACGCCGTGGGGCCGCGGGCTGATCAATTTTGCCCCGGAGGAAGAGGGGCGGGCGATAGAGACGTACCAGACGTGGATCAAGCTGCTCGAATTGCAGCGATACTACTCATGGATCATTGATCGGTTTCATCTCTCGACGCGGGCATTTCAGATCGAGAATCGGGGCGTTGACTATGACTTCAACTGGCTCGACCGCCGGTTGGCGGAGTTGAATTTTCGGCTGGTGTTCCTCACGCGATCGCCCGAGTCATTCGCCGCCGCGCGGGCCGAGCGGCTGAAAGTGTCGGGCAACCCGAAGCAGTATGACCATCTCGAGCCGTTCGTGCAGGAGCAGCAGCTCCTGCGGCGATTGGTGGGCGAGTCGCGTCTGCAATCGATCGAGATTGACGTGTCGGACAACGACATTGCCGGAGCGACGGATCGCATCGCGGATTGGTTGGAGGCGACGGGCGGGTTGTATCAAAAGTGATTCGGATAAAGTGCCGCCGACGGCGGGCGCTCTACAACTCGGCCGTGCGACGGCGTCTGGGCCGTTGTTCCCTTGTTCCGTTGTTCCTTTGTTCCTTTGTTCCTCACGAAGAAACCGCGGAGGGCCGCGGTGCTCCACGAAGACCGCGGAGGGCCGCGGTGCTCCATGCTTCTCGGCGGCGAAAAATCGGCAGAGTGAGCCGATAAGCCGAATTCTGTCTCCGGGCGCTTTCGCGCTCGGCGGCGACCATTCCTCTGGGCCGACGTTTGCACGTCGGCTCAAGCACCCTACCCGGGGCTAGTAACGAGCCGGGCCGACTCATTGCCCCATATTTGGGCTTGCTGGCGGTGGGGTTTGCCATGCCACGACTGTCGCCAGCCGTGCGGTGCGCTCTTACCGCACCTTTTCACCCTTACCGGGGGAGTGCCTAGTGCCTAGTTTGTCAGCCGCTTCGCGGCTGTCACTACACTAGGCACTAGACACTAAGCACGAAGCACTCCCCAGGCGGTTTATTTTCTGTGGCACTTTCCCTGGGATCACTCCCGGTGGCCGTTAGCCATCACCGTGCCCTGTCCAGTTCGGACTTTCCTCCGATCGCCGGCAAGCCGGCACAAGTCCGTTTTGCGAGCGATCGGCGATCGCCTGGCTCACTCTGCCGCGACGATTGTACCGCGTGCAATGACGACGAGGCGAAAGGGGAAACGGGGACCGGGAAACGGGCAACGGCGAACGGCGAACGGGAAACGGGAAACGGATCGGCGGGACTGGCGGCGCGAACGCCCGCGAATTTGTGCGTCGTCGCGGCGCAATCGTCGCTCGTGCCGCGCAACTCACGCGGCGCTGGCGCGTTGTCGATACACGCGGCGCTACCGCGCAGGGGGAAACGCGTGAGTCTCGACCTTGAACAGATCGTGGATGACTGGGAACGACCTCTCAACGGCGGGATCGCCGCCAGGCTAATTGGCGGCGTTGACGGCGAACATCAGCTTCAACTGCGCGTCGACCTGGGTCTGCTCCAGATGTTTCCGGACGGGCGGCCCGACGGTCGTCGCTTTCACGGCTTCGCCGGCACGGTCGATTTCGTCCAGCACGAGACGCGCGTGCACAGCAAGCTGCCCGCCGAGGTGTGGCAGGAGGTGGATCGTGAGCTCCAACAATACAACTACCGTCGCCTCGCCTTCAGCGGCCTCGCCGACGAAGCGCTCAAGAGTCACGACAAACCGACGGCGATCGATCACCTTCGCCGCGCGGTGCGCGACATCGACCAGTGCCTGCTGCTGCTGCGCACGCTCGAAGAGCGGCAGGGCGGGATTCCCGGCGCACATGCCTCGCTGATTCCGTCATTGCTTTATAACCGGGCAAAAATGCTCTCACGCCTGCGCGAGGCGCAGGATCGATTCGAGGAGGCGGTCGAGGCGCTCGAGGGCGGCGTCGGCGCGCTCGAGGACATTCTCACGCGGCTCGGCTTCGATGAACAAACGCGGCACCACGACCCTGGATTGATGTACCTGCGCCAAACCGCGAGAACGCTGCGACAGACGCACGGCATTCAGGCGACGCTGCGCGAACGCTTGAACAGCGCAATCGGCGGCGAGGATTTTGAAGCGGCGGCGCTCTTGCGTGACGAACTGCGAAAGCGCGAGAGCCGAAGTGAATTCAAGCTGGATTGGCCGCGTGCGGAAAGCGATTAGACGATGGCAGTGAGCGGTAGGGTGGACATCGCCCACTATTCGCCGCCGACTGCAACAGCGCGCGAAATGGTTGGCGATGTCCACCCCACGGACAACGGAATGGTGGGCGATGCCCACGATCCGGACCGTGGACCAAAACGAAGGGTGAGAATCATCCACCATTCGCCGCCGGTTGAACGGTCGAGCGAAATGGTGGGCGATGCCCACCCTACGGTTCGATCGCGACTTAGCTGACCATGTCTTTGAGCGCCTTGAGCGGGCGCACCTTGACGACCTTGCGGGCCGGCTTGGCCTTGAACATTTGCTTCTCGCCGGTGAAGGGGTTGATGCCTTCGCGGGCCTTGGTCGCCGGCTTCTTGATGACGGTGACCTTCATCAGGCCGGGAACGGCGAAGATGCCAGCCTTGTTGAGATCCTTCTTGAGCAGTCCGCCCATCGACTCGAACACCGAGGCGACCTGCTTGCGGGCGAGGCCGGTGCTGTTGGCGATCTCGCTGTAGACTTCCGACTTGCTGCGGGGTTTTGCCGACTTGGCCATCTGTGAGTCCTCCATGCCGCGAGATCACGTCGGACCGCGCCGGCGTGTCTCTGTTCCAAAGTGATCTTCAGCCGCTTTGCCGCGGCTGCGGGCGTGACCGGAAAAGGTCGGCAGACGGCGTGTCTGCACGCTCCATACCCCAACCGGTTGCGCCGTAGTTGATCTGCACTACATCATCTTGTCGCACGCTTTCGGGCTTTCGTCAAGCCGAAATCAAAAAATTCTCGGGAATTTCGGCATTTTTCTGCCCGCGGCACCGAAAAACCGGCCAAAAACACGTTTTCGGCGACCGGCGGACTCGTGCATGGTGGGCATTGCCCACCAATTCAGCGCGGCATTCGGGGTCAGTTGGCGAGGTGAAACGAACCGCGGATGATGCCCACCCTGCGCCATCAATTCGGAACGACGCTGAGGTTCACATACGCGTTCGACCGAGTCGCCGCGCGCGTCTGCGTTGCGCGCGGCGCGGAGTTTGTGTCTACGGACACGGGCTGCCGAAGCCGGTGAGCAGCGTCGCCAGGTCGGTCAGGTTCACCAGCCCGTTCTGGTCGAGATCGCCATCAGCGTGGTTGCCGGTCCCGCCGAAATTCGACAGCAGGATCGCCAGATCAGTCAGGCCGATCGTGCCGTCGCGATCGATGTCCGCCGGGCAGGAGATATTCGCGATCACGGCGAGCCGCAGCGAATTCGACCCGTACGTCACGTCCCAGCGAAGCCCCGGACCGAGCGTCGGCAGCACCATCTTAGAGAACGCGCCGCTGCGCGACGAGCCAGCTATCGGAATGAACCGATCGCCGAGCGCCGGTGCAAAGCCGTTTGCCAGCCGCACGTCGAGCTCGCCTTCAAGTGTGAGCGCGCCGGTCGCAGTCAGGCGGTCATAGTCGACGCCGGCGGTAGCATCGCCGGCGAGGCGAATGCGTACGCTGCCGAGTTCGCGCGCCCGAAATCCGCCGTCAATCGTGAGCAGCCCGATGGCACCTCCCGCGAGTACGAACACATCCCCGTCGCTATCGACGTCGCCGACGATTTGCGTCGGGTTCGCCGGCGTGCCGCCGCCGGACATGGTGCCGTGGTTGATCAGCGGCCGGTTGCCAACGAGGTTTACCGCGGCACCGGGCAGCAGGTTCAACTCGCCGTTGTTTTCGAAGGCACTCGCGAAGGCCGCGTTTCCAGCGGTCAGTGCGCGACCCGGATTGATCGTAATCGCGGCGTGATTGACGATCTGCGTGCAAACGAAGTCGGCGTTCATACTAAAGGTGCCCGCGTTGGTCAGCCGGCTCGTCGAAAAGTCGCCCTGGAAGTAATCGAACGTGCCGTTGTTGGTGAGATGGCCGCGGAACGAACCGCCGGGGCTGGCCACACTCCCCATCTGGAACGCAGCGTTGTTCGTGAACTCGCACAAAAAGTAGTTGTCGCCGAACGCGAGCGGTCCGCGCAGGATCGCGCCGCGCCACATGCGTATCGCGCCGGCGTTGTGCGTCAGTTCGCGAATGCGGCAGTCGGCATTGTTGTCGAGGTTCATTCCGGCGGGCGAATCGTTGACGCCGATTTGCGTCTCCAGCACGCCGCCGTCCTGATCGAAGTAGCCGCCGATATTTCGGAGCGCCTGGGCGGTCAGCGTGCCGGCGCTGGTACCCATGTACAGATAACTGCTCGCGCCGCCCGGATCGCCGTCGTAGATCCGAATGTCGGCGGCGACCATCGCCGTGCCGCCTGTCTGCTCATACTTGGCCAGCGTTAACGGGCCGATCAGCAGATCGTCGCCCACGTTCAGCGCGGCCGGCCCGTCGGAATCGCCCAGCTTGTACCACGCCCGCATCGGGTGCGTGCCCTCGCAGCCGATGTTGAGCGATTCCGCCACCGTGACGGTTCCGCCGGTCTGCGTGAAGTAGCCGTCGCCGTTCCACGCGATCGAGATGTGATCGACATCGAGCGTGCCGCCATTCATCAGGTACGTGCCCTCGCCGCCGGTGTTTAATCCCAATAGCAGGCCGTTCGTGCCGGTCCCGCGCACCGTGCCGCCGGTATGGTCAAACGTTCCGATGTCGCCGTTGCCGAGGACGAACGACCCGCGAATGGTCAACCGTCCGGTCGACGGTGTATGCATCAGGTATGTGCCGGGATCGCTCTGCCCGATGTAGAGCCGATTCACGTCCGCAAATCCATTGCGGTGATCAAACTCGCCGGACGCGGTGTAACCGACGTAGCACAAGTCGCCGACATAAAGCCCCGCGCTGGCGTCGGCGACGGTATCGAGCACAAAGTGTCCCGTGCTCGACCCGGCAAAGCCAACATAGAGATACTCGTTGACCCACAGGAACGCTGGTCCGCTGACGGCATGCCACGCGTCGCCGCCGCCGGTCGCAATGCGCTCATCGACCGTCGTGAGCACACTCTGCCCCTGGTTCAGCCGCGCGAAGTGCGTCGCGCTGCCGTCCAGCCGTAGCAGCGGGAAGTTCGTCACCGCGCCCCAGTTATAGGTCAGGATCTTGTGGGCCGTGTTGCCCGCCACAATCTCGGGGCGTTCGTTGCCGACCGGCGCGTGGCCCAGGCTCCAGTTCGCGTCGACATTCCAGTTGCCGCCCGCGGCGGGAACATATGCGTTCACCTGGGCGAAAGCAGCGATTCCCACTGACGCGATCGCGGTCGCACAGATCGTTCGGCGAAGTGAGGTGATTTGAATTGCCATGTTGGTGCTCCTCGCATTGCGCTGGATTGTGGAATTGCGACCGGCCGAGCCGGAGATTCATGGACGATGCGTGCCGACGACCGGCCACGCGTAAGGAGTAGCAAGCAACATGCCGATTGCCCAACGCGCCGAGAGGTTGCGGCAAGATTCTCAGCGTGATTTGGCGCTGCGGCGCGCTCGAGTTGCACTGTGCGACGCGCGGCGAACGTGCAAGCCGCCGCGTTCTACTCAGACAATCGCGTCAGAATACGCAGTCGTTCGCTGTGCTGCGGCGCGAGATCAATCGTGCGGCGATACCACTCCCGCGCGCGAGGGCGATTGCCCGACTCATACTCGGCATCAGCCACGCGCAGCGCGATCGTCGCGTCTTTTGGACGCAGCTCCGCAGCTCGCGTCAGCAGATCGCGATAGAGAGCGTCGTCGCCGGCGAGGCCGCTGCGGTCGGCGCAGCGGACGTAGGCGTCGAAGAGAATCTGGTCGCGCTGCGCAGGCTGTCGTGCGGCGCAAAGTTGAGCGTAGCGCAGGGCGGCCGAGATGCGATCGGACGCGATTGCGAGTTCGAGCACCTCGCGCAGCAGCCGCTCGTCGCCGGACTCAAACAGGCGCGACTGGTGCGACTCGATGATTTGCCACGCGGTCGCGGGCTTGCCGGCCATGAGCCAGGCGCGAGCGTGGAGCACGTACGCATCGAGACCGTCGTAGCCCGCATCGAGACTGCGCCGCACATGAAACAGCGCCGAATCGGCCGGCACGCAGCGAAAGCGATCCAGCCCGTCAAGTTTCTCAATTGCCAGCCAATCGCCAGCGAACTGTCCAACGCGGCCATCGTCGATCGTTCGCGCTTCAGACTTGCCGAGCCACAAATTCTGTCCGGCGAACGCCCGCGCGGCGAGCAGGTGCATTTCAGCGGTTGGGCGCACGTGTTGGACGCTACGACGGAATCGCTGCGTCGCGATGGCCAGCCGGGCGTCATCGACAGCGAGCGCGATGTACTCGCGCCAGCTCTCTGCGCTGTCCGACTTTTCCGCGAGGGCGGCTTCAAGCTCGCGCTCGCGCTCGCGCTGCCGCACGTCGATTTGCAACGGTTGCGCCGGTTGCGCTGACTGAGACGTTGCATTCGGCTGCGTCGCGTTATTCGACGGCCTAGACTGCGCCGCGGACCCATTCGCACTAGCGATGAGCACCGCCGCGACGAAGACGGTCCGTGTGCATGCGATTGCAAGGACGCGGGTCGCGGCGACGTAGTTTGAGCGAGTACGCGACATCGAATGCGGAGCGTAATCGAATCACGACACGCACCGCAGCCCCGAAATGCGCGACCGGTCGGAAGGCGTGAACCTGCCGACCGGCCGTGTTTTTTGGAGGCTGCACAATCGGCGCTTACAGGTCGTTCAGATCGACCTCGAAGAATTCGCTGCCTTCGACGCTGATCTCGACCACGCCGGTGCTCGGCGAGCTCTCGTTGAAGCGAACCGTCACGTCGCGGGTCGTGTCGCTGAAGATCTGGATCCAGCCGGCATAGGGCACAAAATTGCCGTAGGTGGCATAGTCGATGCCCAGCTCGGCGAACGACATGTTCCACTCGCTGGTGCCATCACCGACGGTCGCGGCGAACGTCGGGATGACGACCGAGCGATCGACGGCGTCAATTTGCACCTCGCCGTTGCCGTCGGTGGTGTAAACCTGATCTCCGGCGGCATTGATGGTCACATCCCACTCGCCGTTGAGCACCGAGATGCCGGTGGAGAGGGCGTATTCGACCGAGACCGTGCCGTCGACGCCATAGTCGTCGCAGTTGAAGTCCTCGAACGTGGCGTCGATGGTGTTTTGAGCGGGCGTGGCCGAGCCGGTGACCGTGCCGACGCAGGTCGGTGCGTTTTCGTCGTCGACGTTGTTGCAGCCGTCGCCGAAATCGAGCGACATGGCGAATGTGCCGGTTGTCTCGCCGCTGCTGAATGTGGCTTCGGGGCATTCGCCGACGGTGATGGTGCCGGTGTCGGTGTTGATGTCGAGTGCGGTATCGCCGGTCGCGGCGGCCGCGCCGGCGAAGGTGGGCGCGCCGCTGATGTTCAGCGACTGTGCGGCGAAGATCGCGGCTTGCAGGCTATCGACCTCGGTCGTTGTCAGGTCGGTGATTCCGGTGACGACATCGTCGATGGTGTCGGTCAGCGAGGTTTGCGGGCAGCCGGCGATATTGAGCGCTACGGCGGCGGACGACAGGATCGATACAGCCAAGAGCTTTCGCATGCGTTTTTCTCCGATCGGGTGAGATGCGCCTGCGGGCTCGGGAACGGTCGCCGAAGCCCGGCGTCTGATGGTTGATATCGGACGAACGCGGTCGAAATCTCGACCGGGTGTGGTTTGGATTTCATTGGTTAGCGGCGAGGTCGCGCGCGGCGGGAGGGATGAAAAAAAAGGAACCCGTTGGAGCTAGCCAACGGGTTCCTTTGTACAGGAGGAGGAGTAAGCTTTCAGGTTCCATTATGTCATAGGCAGGCTGGGCAGCCGAAGTCTACTTTTTCGGTCCCGGAATCTGAAAAATTGCTCAATTTGCGCCCGAAACCGGTTCCGGAAGCCGTAGGGTGGGCACCGTCCACCACTCCCGATGCCGGTTGAGAGGCCTCAGAAATTGGTGGGCGATGCCCACCCTACGAATAGCGCACCGAGCTGCAGTGCTCCATTTACCGCCGGGAAACGTCGCCCATGAGCGCGCGGAACATGTCGAATGTGAGCGCCTGCGGGCCGTCGCTGAGCGCTTTTTCCGGCTCCGGATGGATTTCGATCATGATCCCCTGCGCACCGCTCGCCAGTGATGCGAGCGACATCGCCGGCACCCAGCGCCGCACCCCGCACGCGTGCGACGGATCGACGATCACGGGCAGATGCGTCAGCTCGCGCGCTACCGGCACCGCGCCGAGGTCGAGCGTATTGCGCGTCGCCGTCTCAAACGTGCGAATGCCGCGCTCGCAGAGAATTACCTGCTGGTTGCCGTGGGCGAGAATGTACTCGGCGGCTTGCAGCCATTCGTCGATGCTCGACATCATGCCGCGTTTGAGCATGATCGGGCGATCGATCTTCCCGCACTCTTTCAGCAGGCTGAAGTTCTGCATGTTTCGCGCGCCGAGCTGGATGATGTCAGCCCGTCGTGCGACCGGTTCGAGGTCGCCGGGGTGCATGACTTCGGTGACGATGGGGAGGCCAAACGTCTGGCCCGCTTCCCACATGAGTTCAAGACCGTCGAGGCCGAGGCCCTGGAATGCGTACGGACTGGTGCGCGGCTTGAAGCAGCCGCCGCGGAGTACGTCGCCGCCCATTTCTTTGACCGCGCGGGCACAAACCATGATCTGCTCGCGGCTCTCGATGCTGCACGGACCGGCGATGATGACGGGTTTGGGGCCGCCGATGAGCACGTTGCCGACGCGGATGACGGTGTCTTCGCTGCGCGTGGCGCGCGAGGCGAGGGTGTAGGCCTTCTTTTCCGGTGCCTTCGGCGCAGCGGGTCTGGCTGTGGAGCTGGTTTCACTTGTGGGGCGGGTTTCCAACCCGCCTTCTGTAGGACGGGTTTTCAACCCGTCTGCATCCGCCGCAATCATCGGCTTCGCATCCGCCGGCCGCGCTTCCTTGGCGGTCTTCGATGGATAGCAACCGAGCACTTTCATGTAGCTGGTCTTCGACGCCAGCGCTCGCAACCCGCCCTCGACCTTGCTATCAGAGATGTTGCCCTCGACATCGACGTAGAACAAATACTCGAATGGCGTGTGGGGCCGCGGGCGCGATTCGAGCTTGGTCATGTTCAGGTGATGCTCGGCCAGTACATTCAAACAGTTCAGCAGCGCGCCCTCCTCGTGTCGCGTCGCGAAGACGACCGAGGTCTTACACGGAATTCGCGCGTCATACTTCACCGGCTCGCGAGCCACGACCACGAACCGCGTGTAGTTCTCCGGCTGATTGGCGATGCCGCGACGGATCACCTTCAGGCCATAGATGCGGGCGGCTTCTTCGCTGGCGATCGCGGCTTGCGATAGATCGTTATCGTCGCGCACCTTCTGCGCGGCCATCGCTGTGTCGGTGTAGGACTCGACGTGGCAATCGACCAGCGTGCGGAGAAACTCGGTGCATTGGTCGAGGGCCTTGGGATGCGAATAGATGCGGCGAACTTTGGTCAGCGGCACGTCGTCGAGCGCCAGCAGGCAATGATCGACCCTTTGAATTTCCTCGCCGACTAGCGACAGCGTCATCTTGGCCAGCAAGTCGTACGCCTCGTTGATCGAGCCGGCGGTCGTGTTTTCGATCGGCAACATTGCGTAATGCGCATCGCCGGCCTGCACGGCTTCGAGCATTTCGACAAACGACTGGCAACCGTGCAGGCGAACGTCGGAGCCGCGCGGGCCAAAGTGCTTCTGGGCCGCGAGAAAGCTGTATGCCCCCTCGGTGCCCTGATAGACGACTGTGATGCTCGCCGCTTTGCGCGACGGGTCGGTGTGGTCGGCCAGGTGCTCGTGCTGGCGGCGGACCGAGTGTTCGAGCACCTCGCGAAAAATGCGCGTGACGAGAAACGGATCGACGCCGGCGGCTTTGGCCTTGGCGGCGAGCTGGCCGAGGATTTCTTCTTCGCGCTGAATGTCGCGCAGCTTGCCGCCGACGACTTTCAGTTGCCCGATTTCGGCGATGACACCTTCGCGCGCGGCGAGGGACTCGACAATGCGGGCGTCGATGTCGTCGAGCTTGTGACGCAAATTGGATAAATCGTTGTCCATGCGGCGTTCCTCAAATGCGCAATCTCTGCATTGTATCGGATGGATGCAAGGCGGTAATCGAGGCGAGCAAATCCGAAGGCGAAGCGAAAGCGAGCGCCGCCGTCCGCCTCACCGGCCCACGAACCCCGTGACGCCCAACCGCCCATCGCGCATCACCCGCACCGTTACCGCCCCCAACTCTTCCGTACTCAACACGCGACAGCTCTTCCCCAGCGTCGTACTCACCAGCGCGACCAGTTCAGTGCGATCCTTCGACGTCGACACGATCACCACCTCTGGCGACACCGCCGCCAGGAGCGCCGCCGTCGCACCCGCAACCACGCTGCCATGATGCGGTGCGACGAGCACGTCGCAGCGCAGATCGATTCGCCCACGTTCGTAGGCATCGAGCAACCCGCGAATCGCGAACTGCTCAATGTCGCCGGGCAGCAAGATCGTCCGCTCGCCCACGCGCAGCCGCAGCACCAGCGAGCGATCGTTCTCATCCGTCGCCACCGGTAAATCATCCGGCGGCCACAACACCTCAAACTCGCACGCGCCGAGTGATGCACGATCGCCGACGCCCCGACCCGCAAACACTGGCCGGCGCTCGCCAAGCTCTCGCGCCAGCGGCTCGCGCGATTCCGCACGATTGAGTGACTCCGCAAAGCTCCGCGTCGTCATGAACTGCTGCGCGTAGCCGCGTCGAAACAACGTCGGCACGCCGCTGTAGTGATCAAAATTGTCGTGCGAGATCGACGCCCACTCGACCCGCGACGCTCTGAGCTCGCGAAGTGCATCGACGATCGTCCTGCCCGCGTCGAAATTGTGAATCGTGCCCGCGTCAATCAGCGCGACGCGCCGTGACTCGTCCATCACGATCGCCGCAGACCCGCTACCGACCGACAGGACAACCACTTCCGCCGACGCGCCGCCAACATTGCTCGCGACGAGGCCGGGCAACCAAGCCAGCACCGGAATCGCCGCCGCGAACGTGAGCTGATGCACGCCGCCCGCGCGCGGATCACGCTCATCCAGCGCACCGCATCGCCGCTGTGCGAACCAGCGCATCGCCCAGCAAACGCCGACGTACACCGCAAACACAAACAGCAGCGGCGGTGCCGAAAACTCCATCAACGTACCCGGCCACGACGCAAGCCAGTCGACCGCAAGCAGCAACCAATCTGTCAACCACATCACGAGGTCGTTAACAATCGTGATCGCGCCAAGCGTCAGCGCGCGAATCAGCATCGCCACAAATGAAAGCAATGTGATTGCCACGATCAGCGGCGTCAGGATCAGGCTGTGCAGCGCCGCCCACGGCGTGAACATGCGAAAGTGATGCAGCGACAACGGTATCGACGCGACCCAGCACAGCGCCGACGTCATCGCCGCCGTGTGAAACCAGCGCCGCGTCGTGGCCCACGCCACCGCTCGGCACGTCGCCGCCTCCGCCGGTCGATCGCGCGCCGGGCCGATTCGCGTCGCGCTCACCAGTCGCGGCAACGCGACGATCATCACCGCGACCTGGACAAACGAAAGCTGAAAACCCGCCTGAAACAGATCCAGCGGCCGCGCCAGGACGAGTAGCGCTGCGAGTGCCAGCCAGTTCAGCGGCGCGATCGGGCGATCGATCAGCATCGCCACGCAAATGCACACGCCCATCAGCGTCGCGCGCAGGATCGGTGCGTTCGGCTCGGCCAAGAGCAGATACGCGAGCATCGTCAGCATCGATGCCACCGCGGTCGGCTTGGCCCCGCAGTGCAACACGCGCCGCAGCAGCCAATACACACTGCCCGCCAGCGCCGCGACGTGCGCGCCGCTGACGCTCAGAAAGTGAATCACGCCCGTACGCAGAAAGGCATCGTTGATCTCCTGCCCCACCGCCGAACGCTGGCCGAGCACCATGCTGTCGAGCACGCGCACCGCCGGACTATGCTCGGCGGCGACTGACGGCTCGAACAGCAGGCTACGCGCCCACGCGCGGCCGCGATCGACCGCGGCCAGCGCGCTGCCGCCGCTTGGCAACTGCTGCGCATGCGCCGACGACTCGACCGCCATGCCCGCATGGATGCCTTGCAACCGCATTTGCAGGGCCCAATCGGTCTCGCCCGGATTTCGCGGCGAACGCGGTCGATAGAGTTTTCCCGCGACTCGCAGGCGGTCGCCGAGCCGCAAATCGCCGCTCGGCGAGTCGATCGTCACGCGCACGGTTCCGCTGAGCGGCTGCTCGGCGGAACCGACGGTGATGGAATCGGTCGCGAGCACGAATCTTGCTTGCGGCGGCGGGTCGAACGGGATGAACGGATTGCGGCGCTGCGGCGCGAGCGCAGTCGGAGAGCTGACGATTTGTCCGCTGAGCCGCGTGAGCACTGGTTCGTCAATTGCCACGTGCGCAACGTGGTCATTCGGCAGTTGCGTCGCCGCCTGGTGCCGCCAAATGCCGAGCGCCACGGCAGCAACGCATATCAACGCGACGTGCGTCCACAACGGGCCGCCGCGCGAGAGCGATTTCGCGGCAATGATCGCGCCGCACGCAATCGCGAACAGCAACCCCGCCGGCCACATCGCCGTCGGGCCGCAACATTCCGATGTGACAACGCCGACCATTACGGCGATCGCGGCGGGTAGGAGCGGGGCACGCAAACCCGCTTGCTCGCGGTTGCCGTTCGACGATTTCCGATCGAGGGACGACATCCGGACCTCGCGAATCCGAATACGTAGATCAACACGCGGCGTAGTGTATCGCCGGCGCGTAGCGCGTAGGGTGGGCATCGCCCACGATTCGTCACGCATTTGAGCATGTGCGAAATGGTGAGTGATTCCAACTCGACGGCTCGTCCAGCGTCGCCTGATCATTCGTCGCGCATTCGAGCACGCACGAAATGGTGGGCGATGCCCACCCTACGGTTCATCCAGCCGCAGTGCCAACATCAAAGTTGCCGCGCCCATCGCCGCGGTCGGTGGACCTTCCAATGCTGTCCAATACCACGGGAGGCCGGCGAAGATGTCGATCACATGCACACCAAATCCGAATGCAAAAGTCGAAGCGCCCAGATACGCGATCACCGGGCGATGCCGCCGCACGTCGAATGAGCACGCCCAGAGCGCGCCGCCGTGAATTGCGTAAAGCAAAGATGCCGATCGCGCGAGGTATTCGACGAGCGGGCCGGGGGACATTTCGCCCAGGCCAAGCAGCCGATGCGCCGCAGCCATCCACTCACGCGGCAAGATCGCACCAACCGTCGCAAGCAGTAGCACACTGCCCGCGAACCGCAGCAGGAGTTGCAGCAATTTTTCTGTGTCACGCAACATGGTCGGCCATCGCTCACTCAAGAATGCGGACCGCACTCTTCTGAACCCTGAATCCTGAACCTCGATTCCTCAAGAAAACAGCCGGGGGCGGCAACTCCACAGAGTCGCGGGGCATGTCGGCGGCCGATCGCGTCGGCGTGCGTCGTCGAACGAAGAACCGCGGAGGGCCGCGGTGCTCCACGTCTTCCTGAACCCTGAACCCCGAACCCTCTTCCGCGATACTATTCTGCTCTCGAAACGCGACTTGTGGAAGGAGTACCCGATGTCGGCCAAGACGGTGATGTGTGCCAAGCTCAAACAGGAATTGCCCGCACTCGACGAATCCACGCCCGACGGCGACCG
>JBJXFK010000101.1:0-8749 GCA_046155505.1 Phycisphaerae bacterium | reverse complement strand
GCGGCTTCAAGCAGTCGGGCATTGGGCGCGAGCTGGGTGAATACGGATTGATGCCGTACACCGAGGTGAAGACGGTCACGGTGAAGTTGTAAGCAATGGAGCACCGCGGCCCTCCGCGGTTCTTTGTGGAGCAGCCGCCCTCGGCTGCTTTCTTCGCGATCAAGCGCCGCGGTCGAATGAGGTTAGTCGCCGCGCGAAACGAGAGATCACACGCAACCGTCAATCGGCGGAGGGCGTGTTCTCGTTTCGCGCGGCGTGTTCGTTTCGGCACGTCACCCCGGCTCGCTCGCGCTCGGGGTTCGAATTTGTGAAGCAACTCGTTTCGTGGGTCAGCGGAGCTTCCGTACCGCCTTGTTGGATTTGTCGAGGTCGAACTCCTGCGGGTCGATCGGACCGCCGATCCATTCGATCATGTCATCGTGGTCGGGGTGTTTCGGATTGGCCAGCGTATCCAGCAGATTCATGTATCCCCAGATTCCACCGCAATCTTCGGGCGGGCAGCGCCGCGCGCCGGCGAGGCACATCGGCGGCGGTTTTGCCGCGTCAGGTTCGAGCACTTTCTCGAGTTTGATCAGGTGTTCCCAACCATCGCCGAAGTCGTATTCGTAAACGACGCCGCCGCTGAGTTCTTCGACGATGGTCTCGAGGGCGACTTTCCGCGTGTCGCCGTCAGTGTCGAAATCGTCGCCAAATTCGCTGGGTGGCGCAAATCGAAGCCCGTTGCGAGTGGTGAACTGATGCAGATGACAGTTGTACCAGCCGAACGCCGCCTGGATGACGTCGTGCAAATGCGCGAGCGTCTTGTTTGACGCGACCGCGACGCGCCGCCAGATCGGCGGCTTGGATCCGCGAAGAGTTACCTTCAAGACGAGTGTCGGCGCGGCGGTCTTTGGCGCTTTCGCGGGCTTTTTCGCCTTCGACGGCTGAGTGTCGGTTGCAACGAGTCGCAGTTTGGGGACCTTGCGGCTTGGCATGGCAATCCTCCTGATTGGGCGACTGTCGTGAGATTGTGGAAGTATACCGACGCGGCGTGCGCTTGCTTACCCGGCGAACCGCAGACGTGTGTCACCCGGCGTCAGGACGAGCTCGCTGCGCGCGCGGTCACTCGCTTGCGTTTCGCGTTCGGATCGCTTGCACGAGTTGCCGTAGGGTGGGCATCGCCCACCGTTTGGTGCTTCTTGCGCGCCGCGGCAAATGTTGGGCGGTGCCCAACCTACCGGACTGAGGCCGGATCGCTACTCGGCGCCGAAAGCAGCCGTGGGCGGCTGCTCCACAATCCTCCCGCCTTTCCGCAAACCGCTGCGGCAAGTACATTTTCCGGTTTGCCCGCGTGCCGGGCGTGTTGGTGGATCAAGCGGAGCCTGCGATGTTTCAGCCGTTACCTGCGCGATTTGATTTTGTCGCGTCCGAGAAGCGCATCCTTGAATTCTGGGATCAGCATGGGGTTTTTGACGCGTCGCTGAAACAGCGTGACGGCTCGCCGCGGTTTGTGTTTTATGAGGGACCGCCGACAGCCAACGGCATGCCGCACCCCGGCCACGCGCTGACCCGCGCGATGAAGGACATCTTTCCGCGCTACAAAACCATGTGCGGTTTTCTCGTCGAACGCAAAGCGGGTTGGGACACGCACGGCCTGCCGGTCGAGCGCGAGGTGTGCAAAGAGCTGGGCATCCGCACGAAGCACGAAATCGAAGCGTTCGGCATCGAGAAGTTCAACCTGAAGTGCATCCAAAGCGTGTTTCGCTACACACGCGAATGGGAAGACATGACGCGGCGGCTCGGGTTCTGGGTGAACCTGAAAGACGCGTACGTCACGTTTCATCAGTCGTATGTGGAGAGCGTGTGGTGGTCGCTGAAAACGCTGTTCGAACGCGGCGTCCTCTATCAGGGCCACAAGGTGGTCTGGTGGTGGGCACAGGGCGGTACAGCGTTGTCGGCCGGTGAGGTGGGCGAGGGGTATAAGAAAGTTGATGATCCAAGCGTGTTTGTGAAGTTTCCGCTCGTCGAGGGGAACAAGGGAACAACGGCACAAGGGAACAACGGGGCACTTGGCGACCTGGCGCGTACTTCGCTGCTGGTGTGGACCACTACGCCTTGGACTTTACTTAGCAATCACTTTGCGGCCGTGCATCCGGAGCTTGAGTATGCAAAGGTGCATGACGAGAATGAGAACGAATATCTGATCGTCGCGGCTGCGCTGGTTGAGGCGATCGGCAAGAAGCTGAAGCGCGAGTTAACGGTGGTCGGTACGTGCAAGGGCAGCGATTTGATCGGGCTGCGCTATGTGCCGCCGTTGGCGGATGTGTATTACAACACCAAGCCGGAACCGACGCCGTTTGATACGCCGTTTGAGCAGGGGCAGGCCGAGTTGCCGATGGGCGAGCGCATGTCCGAGCTGAAGGCCGGGCGCGTGGCGTCGATCGGTTGGCGCGTGACGGCGGCGGACTTTGTGACCATCGATAGCGGCACGGGCCTCGTTCACGAAGCGCCGGCGTTCGGCGAGGTCGATTTCAACCTATTGCAGGAAGAGCGCAAGCGGTTCGTGAATCCGATGGCGTTGCCGGTGCTGTGCGCCGTCGCGCCGGACGGCAACTTTACCAAAGACGCGACTGAGAAATATCGCGGCCGCTGGGTGAGGGAATGCGACAAGGACATCATTCGCGAATTGCGCGATGAGCGCAAGACGCCCTGGGGCACGCCGCTGCTGGCGCATCAGGAGCAGTACAACCACGACTATCCGTATTGCCCGCAGTCGCCGGATGATCCGCTCATTCAATATGCGCGCAAGGGTTGGTTCGTGCGGACGACGCAGTTCAAGGATGAGTTCCTGAAGAACAACGCGGCGATCAACTGGCTGCCCGAGCACATCAAGGAAGGGCGGTTCGGCGATTTTCTGCGGAACAACGTCGACTGGGCGCTGTCGCGCGAGCGATATTGGGGCACGCCGCTGCCGATCTGGGTGTGCGAGCAGTGCGGCAAGATGGAGGCGATGGGTTCGTTCGCCGAGTTGACCGCGAAGGCGGGCGCGACGGACGGCGGCTACTGGGATCGCAAGGTCGCCGAGCACAAGGGTGAGGAGTTTCCGGATCATTTGCGGGTGCATAAACCGTACATTGATGAGTGGACGTACGCATGTACATGCAACGGAACACGGGCCGGAGAAAAGGGAACAGGGAACAGGGAACAGGGAACAGACAACACGAATGCAGCCCGCATGCGGCGCGTGACCGAGGTGATCGATTGTTGGTGGGACGCGGGGAGTATGCCGTTCGCGCAGTGGGGATTCCCGCATGTGGCGGGGAGCGTCGAGAAATTCGCCGAGCGATTCCCGGCGGATTTCATCAGCGAGGCGATCGACCAGACGCGCGGGTGGTTTTATGGGCTATTGAGCATCAGCACGATGATGTTCGGCCCGGGTGCTCAGGGCAGCAATCCAAAATCCAATCCCGGCGCGCGGGGACAAAATCCAAAATACCCGCTGCCCTACAAGACCTGCATCGTCCTCGGCCACATGCTCGGCGAAGACGGCATCAAGATGTCCAAGAAGCTCCGCAACTTCAAGGAGTCTTCGTACATTTTCGACAGCTACGGGGCCGACGCGATGCGCTGGTATTTCTACAGCGCGCAAGCACCGTGGACGAGCGTGCGTTTTCAGGAAGCCGCGATCCGCGAGACGCAGCGCGAGTTTTTGGTAAAACTCTACAACGTGCTCAGCTTCTTCACGATCTACGCCAGCATCGATGGCTTTGATCCGAGCAAGGTCGGCATGGTGCATTTCGCGGCCGCCGGCGACCCCGGCACGCACAGTGCGACGGCAGGCAAAGCGACGCCGATGGCCTGGCGACCGACCAGCGAGCGCGGCGAGCTCGACCGCTGGATCGCGACCGAGCTTCGCCGCACGGTTGTTTTAGTGCGCGAGTCGATGGACCGCTTCGAGAATTTCCCGGCGGCGGGCGCGCTGAACGAGTTCGTCGAGGCGTTGTCGAATTGGTACGTGCGACGCAGCCGGGATCGATTTTGGCGACCGGTTGAGAATGCAGAATTCAGAATGCAGAATGCAGAACGAGCGTCCGTTACGGCGGCGTCTTCGGCGAAGGGCGACCCTTCTGCATTCAGCATTCCGCATTCTGCATTCTCCGCAGCCGATCAGGAAAAATTCGACGCCTACCACACGCTCTACGGCTGTCTGCGTTCGTTGAGCGTCTTGATCGCGCCGTTCACGCCGTTTTTTGCGGAGACGATGTGGCAGACGTTGCGTGTTCCGGGCGATCCCGAGTCGGTGCATCTGTGCGATTACATGAAGCCCGAGGACATTCGCTATAGCAACGACACGCTGTCGGCGGAGATGAACATCGTGCGCGAGATCGCGTCGCTGGGACGTGCGGCCCGGGCGGCGAGCACGGTGAAAGAGGCCAAAAAGGTGCGGCAGCCGTTGTCGCGCTGCGAAGTGGTGCTGGCCAAGCCGGAATACGCGGACTGGTTGGAGGCTCATCGCGGGCTGATCGCCGAAGAGCTCAACGTGAAAGAAGTCGAGTTCACGCACGAGGCGGATCAGTACGTCAGTTACAAAGTTGTGCCCAATTTCCCGGCCATCGGAAAGAAATATCGCGCGCTGGTGCCGGGGATCAAGGCCGCGGTGACGGCGCTGGCCGACCCGGCGGTGGCGCGCAAGACGCTCGTTGCGACCGGTGTATTGTCGTTGACGATCGACGGACAAACGGTCGAGCTCTCGCCGGACGAGGTCGAAATCCGGCTTGAAGCAAAACCCGGCTGGTCGGCCGCGCCGGGGCGCAGCGGCGTGGTGGTGCTGAGCACTGAACTGACGCCGGAACTGCGTGACGAAGGTCTCATTCGCGAACTCATCCATTTCGTGCAGGTGGAGCGCAAGGAGCAGAACCTCGCCTACGAGGCGCGGGTGACACTTTACCTCGACGCGCCGGATGAGTTTGTCGCAGTTGTGCGGCGATTTGAGTCGTTGCTTACGTCTGAGTGCCTGGCGAGTGGGTTCAACTACGGACCGCACGGCTCGGCGAAAGCGATCGAGGTCGAGGGCGTGGCGGCGCAACTTGCGGTGGTGCAGGTTTAGAACCGAATGTCGGTGGCAACGCCTGAGCACGGGTGCGGCGCTGTCGTATAATCCCGCCGTGTTCAAATCCGCTTGGGTTGCGTCTTGCGTATGCCTGGTTGCCGCTTGGACGGCGGGCTGCGCGTCGGAACAGGCTCGTCGCGAGCAGCTGCGCTCGGCGAGTGCGCTGGAACGTGCTCGCGCCGCTGCATTCCTGGCCGAGGCGGGCGACCCGAAAGCTGTCCATTCCCTCGTCGATCTGCTCGAGGATTCAGACGACGTGGTGCGGATGTATGGTATTCTTGCGCTGCAGCGACTTTGCGGCGAATCGTTCGGCTATCAGTATCATGCCGCCGAGTCGCAGCGGACCGCGGCGATTTCGCGTTGGCGCGAGGCGCTGCGCGAGGGCCGCCTGCGGGTACGATCTCAGGTCGTTGAGCCGCCGGAAACGGCGACGCCGTCGGACGCTCCGTCGGCGAGCGGGGGCGTGCGGACGGGCGGAGCATGAATCATCCCGACCGAATGCGTATCGAGATCACGAGCGATCCGCGCGAGTTGCCGCCGGTACGCGAGACGCTGCGCGAGTGGCTGACCGAGCGCAGCTGGGCGGAGCACGGCTCGGCCGACGTGGTGCTCGCGCTCGATGAGGCGCTGACCAACGTCGTGCGACACGGCTACCAGAGCGAGCCGGGCAGGCCGATCGTCGTCGACGTCGAGGCGCTGCCGGCGAACGAGCGCGGGCCGGGCGTGAAACTGGTGATTCGCGATTGGGCGAGACAGGTGCCGCTGGAAAAAATCTGCGGGCGCGATCTGGAAGACCTGCGACCGGGCGGGCTGGGTGTCCATCTGATTC
This sequence comes from Phycisphaerae bacterium, assembly GCA_046155505.1. Taxonomy (GTDB): domain Bacteria; phylum Planctomycetota; class Phycisphaerae; order UBA1845; family Fen-1342; genus JBJXFK01. The sequence continues at coordinate 2,831 of JBJXFK010000101.1, read as the reverse complement.
GTAGTTTGATGGACGATGCCTGTTACGAGCACGCCGACGGCGGCGGAATGCGGCTGACGATGAGCCGCCACGAGCAGGCCATCGAAGGCCGAGAGAAAGTATGACGACCATGAAAGCCCCGCAACCGCTGAGCATTGTGCATGACACGGTGAATGGACAGCCGCTTCTCCGCGTCGCGGGCGAAATTGACTTGAACAGTTCGCCGGCGTTTCGCACGGGGCTGCTGAGCCTGCTTGAGCGGAAATCGCAACTGATTATCCTCGATTTGACCGGCGTGACCTATGTCGATTCGTCGGGTGTGGGCACAATCGTTGAGATGAAGCGCCGGGCCGATCGCGGCGGGACTAAGGTCGTGCTGTTCGGCTTGCAGCCGCGCGTGCGCAGCATTTTTGAGATCACGCGGCTCGACAAGTTTCTGGCGATCGTGGCGACGCTGGAAGAGGCCAAGTCGGCATGAGCGAGCCGCGCACGCCGCTGCTGCTGCGCATTCCCGAGTCGGTCGGTGCGAGTTTGCGCGGCGCGTTCGAGACGCTCGCGGCAGGCGTTACGTATGTCGGCGGTTTTTTTCGACTCATCGGAAACGTCGCCGATCGAAGTGTGCGCGGCATCGTGCGGCCCGGCCCGAGGGTAAAGCTCGAAGCGATCGCGTCGCAGGCGTTTCGCTTCGGCGTGCGCAGCATTCCGATTGTCATGCTTGTGCAGCTATTCATTGGCATGATCCTGGCGCTGAATCTCGCGCCGGTGCTTGACTCATATGGTCAAATTGAGCGCATGGCGGATGTCGTCGGCATCGCCGTTTTTCGCGAGCTTGGGCCGCTGTTGACGGCGATTTTGTTGAGCGGCTACGCGGGTGCATCGATCGCGGCCGAGTTGGGCACGATGGTCGAGGGCGAAGAGCTCAAGGCGCTGCGGGCACACGCGCTGGACCCGATTCGTTTTCTCGTCGCGCCGCGCGTGATCGCGACGGCGATCATGATGATCCTGCTCACGGTGCTCGCCGATCTCGTCGGTGTGCTGGGCGGGTTCATTACGTCGGTGTTTGTGCTGGATGTTTCGCCGCAGGTGTACATCGACCTGACGCAGGCGGCGGTGAAGGTGTCGGATTACTGGACAGGTTTGTCGAAGGCGTTTGTGTTTGGCATGATCATCGCAACGCTCGCCTGTTACGAGGGTTTGAGCGTGCAGGGTGGCGCCGAGGGCGTGGGCCGCGCGACGACGACGACGGTCGTGAAGAGCATCGTCGCACTGATCGCTGCCGACAGCGTGTTCGCGATCATCTTCTACGTTGTGGGGTGGTGAGATGCCGCTGGTGGTCGGCATCGACGAAGCGGGGTATGGCCCGACGCTGGGCCCGCTGGTGGTGGGCGCGACGGTGTGGCAGGTGGATCGCGGCGCGGACGAATTGGACTTCTGGAAGGCGCTCGATGGTTGCGTTTGCCGCGCGGGGCGGAAAGCCGATTGGCGCGTGGTCGTCGACGATTCGAAGGCGGCGTATCACCGCGACGACGGTATTCACACGCTTGAACGCAGCGTGCTGGCGTTTGCGCGTGTTGCGGGTCTGGAGATGGGTTCGCTCGCCGGATTGATCGGCGCGCTGGGCGGCAGCGTGTTCTCGTTGCAGGCATTGCCGTGGTATCGCGAGCTGGAAGTGCCGCTGCCGATCGATCCGGGCAAGTCGAAATTCGAGGCGGTTTCGGATCGACTGCGCGACACGATGAACGCGGCGGGCGTGCGAATTCGCACGATGCGGGCGATGGTCGTCGGCGAACGGCAGTACAACACGCGCGTCGCCGCCACGCGGAACAAGGCGGCGGTGCTGATCGAGCAGGTGTTCACGCTGATTGATCAAGCGGTGAAGCTGGGCGGCGACAGTGACGTGCATGTGCATGTGGATCGGCTCGGCGGGCGGAGCGACTATCGCGCGCTGCTCGCGATGACGTTTCCCGAGCGCGGCGTGCATGTGCTCGAGCAGTCGGAGACGACTAGCCGCTATCGCGTGGCCAACGATCGCAGCGATTGGTTCATCGACTTTTCGACCGAGGCGGATCAACGGCATATGGGCGTCGCGCTGGCCAGCATGACGGCCAAATATCTGCGCGAGGCGTTGATGCAGCGATTCAACGCGTTTTGGAAGACGCTGCTGCCGACGGTGCAGCCGACGGCGGGGTATTACGTTGATGCGCAGCGTTTCCTGCGGGACATTGACCCGGTGCTGCGACAGGCGGGCGTGCCGGTGGAGCAGTTTGTGCGGGCGAAGTGAGCGAGTCCGCCGCTCGTCGCGACTTTTTGCACTCCGTACAATTGAACTATGAAACTCACCCGCCCGGGCGCGATCGTTATAGCCGTTTTGATTTGCACGAACGTATCGTCGCTGCGCGCGGCACCGCCGCCCGACTGGGCGGTGGAGTTGTCACCCGCGTTTGATGCGTACTACGCGGGCGATATGCAGCAGGCGCAGCGGCGCGTGGCGCAGGTGCTCGCCGATTTTCGCGAGCCGGCGATTCAGCGTCAGGCGCGGGCGTTCGAGGCGATGCTGCTGATGCGCGGCGCGCTGCGTGACGAGTGGCTGGCCGGACGAGCGCGATTTGCGCAGATCGTCGCCGACGAACCGGCGATGGCCGACAACCCCGAATTGCTGCTGGCGATGGGCATGGCGCATCGCGGACTGGACGAATCGTCGGCGTCGATCGCGGCGATGCACTCGGCCGTCGACGGTTTTCTATTTCAGCGGCGGAGCGAGCGGGCGCTTGCGGCAGCGGTGGAGCTGGCGCGCGGCTGGGCGACGCACACCGAGTGGGAATTGGGCGTGCCGGGCTTGGTCGCGCCGCGAA